>JBCCYR010000138.1:0-6879 GCA_039189355.1 Pseudomonadota bacterium | reverse complement strand
GCGGTTTGGTCCGGAAGAATGGCTGCAGCCTTATACTGACAAAACCATCGAAGCATTTGCAGAAGAAGGGCTCAAGGATATTGCCGTTTTCAATCCCGGTTTTGTCTCTGATTGCCTTGAGACCATAGAAGAGATTGCAGGCGAGGGCGAAGAAATTTTCCACGAGCATGGCGGCGAGAATTTTACACATATTGCCTGTTTGAATGACAGTGCTGAAGGCATGGATGTTATCGAGACAATTGTTCGCCGTGAACTCTCCGGCTGGACGTGATTGTTGAGTCTTGATCAATCCGACAGCCGCCCTTACCGTCCCAATGTCGGTATATGCCTCATAAATCCCAATGGTCTTGTATGGATGGGCAAGAGCGAAAGCGCCGGTCCGGAGATTGTTACCAAAGGCCGCGAATGGCAGATGCCGCAAGGCGGTATTGAGGAAACAGAAGACATTGTTGCAGCAGCCAGGCGTGAGGTCTGGGAGGAAACCGGGGTCAGATCACTCGAACTGCTCATGGTTGCGGATGAGTGGTGGACTTATGATTTTCCACCTCACTATCAGGCTACAGGCCACAAACTTGATCCGTTCCGCGGACAGAAACAGAAATGGGCTGCTTTCCGGTTTACCGGGCCTGATTCCGGGATTGATATCACCGCAAGTCATACGGGCGAACCGCAGGAGTTTTTTGACTGGCGCTGGATGGATGTAGAGGAAGCGCTGGAATTGACTATTGAGTTCAAAGTCGAACAATACAGACGCGTTTTCAAAGCGTTTCAGGATTATGTTCGCTAACTTTTTTACTTGTTGATCAGTGCGCCAAACGCATCAAACCAGCATATGTTGCCAAGCTTTGCGCTCTAATTAGGGTTTTGGAAAGCATGTTTTTAACAATGTTTGATAAAACAAGTCATTAAGCATGAATGTCCGGTTTCATTTGTAAAACCGTAATGCGATTCCCATATTAAAATCACATACTTGTTACCAATACTGTTCATTTTCACGGGAGGGCTGAATGTTTTTCGGATTTGACTACGCACTTGCGGTTTTTGCGTTTCTTGTCATTCTTGTTATTTTTGCAGGCATCAAGACGGTGCCGCAAGGATATAACTATACTGTTGAAAGATTTGGGAAATTTACAAAATCCCTTACACCCGGTTTGAACCTGATTGTTCCGTTTATTGACCGTATCGGTGCCAAAATGAACATGATGGAGCAGGTGCTTGATGTGCCGACACAGCAGGTTATTACGAAAGACAATGCTACCATCAGTGCGGACGGTGTTGCATTTTTCCAAATACTGGATGCACCAAAGGCTGCCTATGAGGTTCGCGATCTTGAACGCGCTCTTCTGAACCTCACCATGACCAATATCCGTACGGTTATGGGGTCAATGGACCTTGATGAATTGCTGGCAAAGCGGGATGAGATTAACGACCGCCTGCTGCGTGTTGTTGATGATGCTGCCGGTCCTTGGGGGATCAAGATTACCCGTGTTGAAATCAAGGATATCAACCCGCCTCAAGACCTAATTGATGCCATGGACCGCCAGATGAAGGCCGAGCGTGAAAAGCGCGCAAATGTTCTTGAAGCGCAAGGGTTCCGGGAGGCTGAAATCCTTAGGGCTGAGGGTGAAAAGCAAGCCCAGATACTGCAGGCGGAAGGTGAGCGCGAAGCAGCTTTCCGGGAAGCTGAAGCACGTGAGCGTCTGGCCCAGGCTGAAGCTGAAGCAACCCGTATGGTGTCTCAAGCCATAGCCAGTGGTGATACACAGGCGATCAATTACTTTGTTGCGCAGAAGTATACTGAAGCGCTCGGACAGATTGCGTCTGCAAATAATCAGAAGGTTATCATGCTGCCGCTGGAAGCATCTTCCCTGATCGGATCGCTTGGCGGTATTGGTGCAATAGCCAAAGATGTTTTTGGTGATGACAGTGGTGGCGCCAAGAGTGCAAGTGGCTCTGTATCGCGTCCGCGCACGACTCCCACGATCCCACCTACCGGCAATCAGTAATCATTGCCGGTGACAATTGGAGGTTAAGCCATGTTTTTTGAGATTGTAGACACACTGGGTCCGTGGGCCTGGGTGGTATTCGGATTGGTGTTACTTGGTATTGAAATCATCATGCCAAGCACTTTCCTGTTGTGGCCCGGATTGTCTGCACTTGTGGTAGGTGGGATTACGCTGTCACTTGGAAACGCAAATCCGATCTGGCCGTGGCAGGCACAGCTTCTAGTCTTTCTCATTCTGTCACTGGTGATCGCTTTTGTTGGCAGGCAATACATGAGAAGCCGGAACTTTGAACACAGCGAACAACCCAACCTCAATCAGCGTGGTGCACAGCTTGTTGGGCAACGTGCGGTTGTCACCCGGGCAATTGAGAATGGACACGGCAGAGCGAAGCTGGGTGACACAACCTGGAGTGTCCGTGGCCCTGACCTTGCAGAGGGCGAGACGGTTCAGGTTGTCGGCAACGAGGGCAATGCCCTGCTGGTTGAAAAAGCTTGAGGTCCTTGCCTCACGCGACGCCAATTCGCAACAAGTCATGCAGGTGAACGACACCTACCGGTTTTTCGTTTTCAATCACGAATAGTGATGTAATCGACTTTTCATTCAGGATGGCAACGGCGGATGTTGCCAGGGCCTCTGGGCCGATTGTTTTCGGACTTTCCGTCATGACTTCCGCCGTTGTCATTTCCAACATGTTGCGGTTCATGTGCCTGCGCAGGTCACCATCCGTTATGATGCCCGCAAGTTTGCCGTCTGGGTGGACAACTCCGACACAGCCAAGCTTTTTGCCGCTCATTTCCTCCACTGCTTTTTCAAGCGATACATTGATGTCAACAACCGGCATTGTATCACCTTTGTGCATGATATCGCCAACGCGTGTGAGGCTTGCACCAAGCGCACCACCGGGGTGGTATATGCCAAAATCATCAGCTGAAAATCCGCGTGCTTCCAGAAGGGCGACTGCCAGAGAGTCTCCCATGGCCATCTGCATGATGGTGGAGGTGGTTGGCGCGAGTCCATTCGGACATGCTTCTTCAACTTTCGGCAGTTCCAGACAAATCGTTGCCTCACGACCCAGGGTGGATGCGCAATTTTTGGTAATTGCGATCATAGGAATTGAGAAACGGCTGGAATAGGTGATGATACCTTTCAACTCAGCAGTTTCTCCGGACCATGAGAGCGCGATAATCGCATCATCCCGGGCAATCATGCCAAGATCACCGTGATTGGCCTCTGCGGGATGAACAAAGAAGGCGGGTGTTCCGGTCGAGGCAAGCGTTGCCGCGATTTTACTGCCGATGTGACCGCTCTTGCCAACGCCAGCCACGATAACCCGGCCCTTGATATCTTCGAGCAATTTGCAGGCCTCTGCAAAAGCGTCTCCCAGTGCACCTTCAAATGATTGGCTGAGGGCAGAAAGACCCGCTTCTTCCGTTTTGATGGTTCTTAATGCGGATTGGATTGATAGTGAATTATGCATTGTTTTTCAGTCTTTAACGGCTGGTTTACAGCCAGTTTGAAACCATTCGTTAACCACAAGTCTTTACGATTTGGCAAGATATTCCCAAGCGTGACAGAACCTAGATGACAAACGGCAAAATGTCCAAGACTAGAGTGGCCTGGGCTGCTTTTCTTGTGGGCAGTCTGACAAGCTTGTCTGGGGTAAATTCAGCCCGTGCGCAAACAGCAGAAGCCGGTTCTACCATTCCGCAACTCGAAATCAGGGGCAGTATTGCTGACAGCCAGCAAAGAGCAAACCGACAAATTGCCAATGATGAACCGATCGTATTGGGTTCGGAACAGTTTCAGACATCGGTAAGGGAGCAAACTCCTGATGAAGCTGATTCCAATTTTGCGAATGATGATCAGTTTGACTTGAACACAGATGAAGGCAGGCGCGGACAGCTAACCCGAAATCCTGTCGGTCAGGATCAGCAGCAGGCGAACCGAATTCGCCGGGCACGAGCGCAGGCTGCCGGACCGGTTGGTGTTGATCCCGATGCTCCAACTTCTTCAACCAGATCAAGTGTTGCCGCTGATCCGGTTCAATCCGGTAACACTGTCACAGAGGAAGAAGACCCATTTGCACCAACCGGATTACGCCTTGGCACATTTGATGTGCAGCTTAGCCTCGAACAGGCTATGGGGTATTCCAGTAACGTTTCTGAAAATGTGGATGGTGCGGCCGGAGGCTTCTCGCAAACAGATATTGAAGCCAGCTTTACATCCGACTGGTCGCGCCATCAATTGCAAACCAACCTTTCAGGAAGCTACCGGTTGCCTTTCGACAGTGAAGAAGTGGGTGAGCCCCTGTTTTCTGCTGACACGGAGCTGCGACTTGATCTTGTTGATGGTTACACATTGACAGCAGACGGATTCTATATAGCCGAGACCCAGGAATTCACCGATACCACACTTGCTCCGGGTGCTGTGGATACACCCTTAGAACAAACGTATGGTGGCAGTCTGGAGCTGGAACGCAGTGACCGGAAGTTTGTGTATGCGCTCCGCGGGTCTGTTGCACGGGAAACTTTCGAAGATGCTGATCTTGGTGGTGGGATAACCCAGCTTCAGGAAGACCAGAACAATGACATATACAGTCTCGGCTTGCGCGCCGGATATGAAGTTTCTCCTGCATTCACACCCTTTGTTGAGGGCATTTACTCAATCCGGGATTTTGATCTTGAAGTTGACCGCAATGGTAACCAAAGAGATGGAGACATTCTTGAATTGCGTGGCGGTGCTGAAATTGACCTTGGTGAGAAGCTACAGGGTGAAATATCGTTTGGTTATATTACCGAGCAATTCGATGATCCGCTGATTGATGATCTCACCGGTTTTACGGTGAATGGTGAGCTCAACTGGTCACCAGAGCGCGATACGTTGGTAACACTTACCTTTGAGACTGAAACAAACAATTCCATTGCACTCAATGACAATGGTTCTTTGACTTACAACACGCGTCTTGATTACCAACGGCAGATAACGGACAGGTTGTCTGTTGATGCATTTGCCAGCGTTGAAGTGGAAACTAATGACGAGAGCAATACCACGATCGAAATCGGTGTAGGGAGCCAGTATTGGGTAAACCGGTTCATGGCACTGACCGCAGATATCGAATATGAAAACTTTTCATCTGATGCGCCTGACTCCGGTTTTGACGAAATCTCAGGCAGGGTAGGTGTCCGCTTACAACGGTAGACCAGTTCAGAGAAGGGCCCGAATATCGCCACGCACTTCGTCGGCAATCTCCGGATCATCGAGTGCAAACGCAATGTTGGCTCTTATGAAGCCTGCTTTCGAACCGCAATCGTAGGTTTCGCCAGTGAAGACATGGCCATAAAAATCCTGTTTTTTTGACAGTTTCAACATGGCATCTGTTAACTGGATTTCATTTCCTGCGCCCGGTTCCTGATCTTCAAGAATGTCAAAAATTTCCGGTTGGAGAATATAGCGGCCATTGATGAAAAGATTGGAGGGTGCGGTTCCGGGAGCAGGTTTTTCGACCATGCCGGTAATTCTGAAGCCTGGTCCTTCATGATCTGCTTTTTCCACAACACCATATTTGTGGGTTTCTTCCCAGGCCACTTCTTCCGTTGCGACAACATTGCCGCCAGTCTGGCCATAAAGATCAACCATGCCTGACAGGCACCCGGGGTTATCTTTCATAACCATGTCCGGCAGAAGCAGTGCAAAGGGCTCATTTCCCACAATGTCGCGTGCACACCAAACAGCATGGCCAAGACCGAGTGGAGCTTGCTGGCGTGTGAAACTGGTATTGCCTGCACCCGGTTGATAGCGGGAAAGGGTTTCCAAAGCCTCGGTTTTCCCGCGTTTCTGAAGTGTGTCCTGCAGTTCATATGCAAGATCGAAATGATCCTCGATGACTGCCTTGTTGCGGCCGGTTACAAACACAAAGTGTTCAATACCTGCTTCTTTGGCCTCATCAACTGCATACTGGATCACAGGCTTGTCGAGAATTGTAAGCATCTCCTTTGGAACGGCTTTTGTTGCCGGAAGAAACCGTGTTCCGAGCCCCGCGACCGGAAAAACTGCGATGCGTACGGGTTTGTGTGAACTCATTTTGCCTCCAGGATCAACGTTGCAAGCTCGCGATTCATTCTTAACAAATGCTTAAGCAAATCACTACAATTGCAACGCATGCATTATCCAGATTCTAGGCATTTTGCCGTATTTTCTGACCTGTTGGGGTCAGGAAAGGCAAAATATGACGGTTCTTGTCACAGGTGGTGCTGGTTATATCGGCTCTCATATGGTGTGGGAATTGATCGACCATAATCTGGATGTGGTCGTCATCGATAATCTGGTGACCGGATTCAGGAACGCGGTGCCTGAACATGTGCCTCTTGTTGAAGGTGATGTGGGCGATCAGGCTTTTGTCAAAGAAGTGCTGAATGAATACAAAGTGGATTCGATCATTCATTTTGCAGGTTCGGTAGTCGTTCCGGAATCTTTAAATGACCCTCTGAAATATTATGACAACAATACCGGTAATTCTCGCAATCTTCTGGCAGCAGCCATCGATTGCGGTGTGAAGCGTTTCATTTTCTCATCAACCGCTGCGGTTTATGGCAATCCGATGGTTGACGGGCCAATCAGTGAAAATGCCATCCTCAATCCGATGTCTCCATACGGAACATCAAAGCTGATGACCGAACTCATGATCCGCGATGCGGCAGATGCATATGATCTTTCCTATGTAATATTGCGATATTTCAATGTTGCGGGATGTGACGTGAAAGGCCGTACAGGACAGTCAACTGAAGGTGCCACACATCTCATCAAGGTTGCTTGTGAAGCAGCTTCCGGTAAACGCCGCTCCATGAAAATTTTTGGTTCCGACTATAATACGCCG
>JBCCYR010000137.1:0-6886 GCA_039189355.1 Pseudomonadota bacterium | reverse complement strand
TGCCTTGGAAGATTTATCTTTCAATATTGGTCGTGGCGAGGTTCTGGGTGTTGCAGGGCCAAATGGAGCCGGTAAAAGCACGTTGATGAATGTTTGC
Organism: Pseudomonadota bacterium; assembly: GCA_039189355.1. Classification (GTDB taxonomy): domain Bacteria; phylum Pseudomonadota; class Alphaproteobacteria; order Rhizobiales; family Rhizobiaceae; genus JAALLB01. The sequence goes on along the minus strand of JBCCYR010000137.1, from coordinate 6,789 downwards.
ACCGGCGGTCTTCACGCAACTGCAGGGCAAGTTCGTTTTAACGGCGAAAATATTACTGGTCTGAACCGACACAAACACTGTGGGTTGGGTATCGCACAAACTTTTCAAATCCCGACACTTATTTCCTCTCTAACCGTTGGAGAAAATCTGGTCGCTGGTCAAATCTTTGGCACCGAAGCACGTGGCACGAACCCGTCAACATCCATTGAGGATATTCTGCAACTTACTGATCTGGATGACAGCAAGAATACAAATGCTTCAAACGCTGATCTTCTCACACGAAAACGCATAATGCTGGGAGCGGCCTTGGCAACAGAACCGCAAATTATTTTTATGGACGAGCCCTTCGCTGGGCTAAATCCGACAGAGATAGCAGCATTTCTGGATCTGATCCGGCATGTGCATGAACAACTCTCAATCACGATTGTCATGGTTGAACACAAAACCCGGGCACTGGCAGAAATTGCTGATCGGATACTGATCATCAACTTTGGCAAATTCGTCATGCTTGATGAACCTGAGGTCGTTCTAAACGATGACCACGTCGTAGAAATCTATCTTGGGAAGAAGCACAGTGCTTGAGGTAACGGATATCAACGTCTTCTACGATGATTTTCATGTTTTGCACAATGCGTCCATCGCCGTGGAAAAGGGAGAGCTTGTTGCGGTGATTGGTGCGAACGGACATGGAAAAAGCACGTTACTGAAAGCTGTTTGCGGCCTAATCCCGGTTAAAAATGGAGGAATAATCTTCAAGCAACGCAGCATCGTCGGAAGTCCCGCGCCATCACTTGTCAGCAACGGACTTGTCTACGTGGCTGAAGACCGGCGGCTGTTTCCCGATATGACTGTGCTGGAAAATCTGCAACTTGGAGCATTTCTGCCAGATGCGCGCAAGCACGAAAGACGTAACCTTGAGCATGTGTTTGAACTTTACCCGCGCCTTGCAGAGCGGCGTGATCAACTCTGCCGCACATTGAGTGGTGGTGAAGCTCAGATGGTAGCGTTGGGGCGGGGGCTGATGTCAAATCCTGACATGATGGCGATTGACGAACCTTCGCTTGGCCTTGCCCCAAACCTTACCGAAGCAATGCTGAAAACCATCGTGGCTCTGAATAAAGAAGGCATGACAATACTGATCGTTGAACAAAGCCTGACTTTGCTCAAGGGCATGATTGATCGTGTCTATTCCATTGAGGAAGGCGTTGTGAAGACAACTAGTTCGAATGAACTACAGGAAGTTTTGTGACACAGATTTTTGAAATACTTCTTGGTGGTATTGCTCAAGGCGCCGTGTATTGCTTGATCGCTGTAGGGCTTTCACTGGTCTATGGTGCGTCCCGAATTCTGAATTTCGCCCATGGCTCCTTTTATTCTCTGGGTGGTTACATTGCCTGGTTCCTGGTTGTCGGCTATTTCAATCTGCCGTTGTGGCTGGCCTTCATCATCGCCATTCCGATTCTCGCCTTGTGCGGCATCGGGATAGAATATCTTGTGATCCGACCGCTTCGAGGTTCGGCCAACTGGAAAATCAACACAATCATGGTGACGCTTGGCCTCGCCTTCATCATGGACAATGGAGTGCAAATTCTTTTCGGCCCGGGAACAAAAACCATACCGGCTTTTACCGAAGGGATTCTGACGCTGGGTGGGATAACTCTTTCTTATTATAAGATATGGATGTTCGTGATTTCTCTGGGACTGGTAGGCAGTCTGGGATATTTCCTTACCTATACACGGTATGGACAGGCTGTTCGTGCGGTCTCCCAAGACATTCAAGGCGCCAGTCAACTGGGAATTAATGTCAACCAGGTTTATGCCCTTACATTCGGTCTCGCAGTGGTGATGACCGGCGTTGCAGGTATCTTGTTGGCGCCGATCTTTCTGATTTCACCGCTAGGTGGATGGGGACCATTCCTCAAAGCCTTCGTGATCGTAGTGCTTGGAGGACTGGGAAGCACGAAAGGCGCTTTTTTTGCAGCCTTTATCCTTGGTGTTCTTGAAGCCTTTGTAATTTTCTATCTTGGCCCGAATTTAGTGATGCCAGCGTGGCTCGTTGTGCTCGTTGCCGTATTGATGGTGCGTCCAAAGGGTTTGTTCGGTGTTTGGGAGAACTGACATGTCTGACAAAACAAACAAACCTGTGTCGCCGATTTCGTCAGTTTTTACTGGCCAAAGAATGAAAAGGGACAGCATGGTTTTCTGGATCGCGGTGGCTGTTCTGGCGCTCTTTGGTTTAACGATTGATGATAGCTATATCCGTCACATTTTCATTCTGGCTTTCATCTGGTGCATTGTTATCGCTTCCTGGGATTTGGTACTTGGTTATGCCGGTATTTTTAATTACGCGCAGCTCGTGTTTTTTGCCTTTGGCGCTTATTCCTCGGCGATGATATCAATCTACCTTGAAGTTACACCGCTCATTTCCATTATGATTGCTGGCATAATCGGCTTGGCAGTCGGCCTGATCGTTGCCATTCCAAGTCTGCGTCTTAAAGGGGAATACGTCGCCCTTTTCACATTCGCAATCCATTTGGCACTACCGCCAATCATTCAACAAGGTAAAGCCATAGGCATGGGAGGTAATACCGGTCTTTTGGGAATCCCTTGGCTTGATCTGTTCGGCTATCGTGTTTCGCCAATCGACAAGCTTACCTGGTATTGGTTTACACTGGCACTTTCTTCCGTTTGTGTTTACCTGATTTACTTCATTGTTCTGCGGGGGAGAATGGGGCTTGCCTTTATTGCCATGCGCGATGCCGACACTTTTGCCCAGGCAATTGGCGTCAATGAATATAAGTATAAAATGTTGGCATTTGTCATGTCTGCAGGATTTACCGCACTTGCTGGCGGCGTTTATGCCCATTACACCACTGCCGTTACGCCTAAGATACTTGGTACCGAATTCTTTCTGATGGCGATGGTCATGCTGGCAATTGGCGGAATGGGCCGCTTTCCGGGCGCAATCCTTGGTGTGTTTGCAGTAGTGATCGGAAACGAATTGCTGCGCAGTTTTGATGATTATCGCTTGCTGTTGCTCGGCGTAGCCGTTGTTCTTGTCGTTATCTACCTGCCAAACGGGTTTGCGGGATTTTTCAAAACCACACCCCGAAATAAAAGAACTGAAACCAGCTAAAGATACCTCACCCCTTCGATCGGATGAGCGGAAAAAGACAACCACTAAAACGTTTCAAGCATGAACGGTGTTGCTGCCAACTCGGTTCGAGCACTAAAGTGTCGACATTTCAAAGCTGGAGAATGTTTATGACAGAAGATACCCATACTGTTCCAAATGTAACCCGGGTGGAGGTGATTAGTGAAAAGGGGCGGGAATACGTGAACTTGAACTGCCACAATGTAAAGATCGCAATGCAAGATGGCGGCAAAACGATGAAGATTTTTATAGATTTGCCTATTAAAGGAGCCTAAGGCGATTTTGGGTTATCAGGTTACCTGGTTTTTCTTTGCCCTATTGAATAGTCCTGCGTTGCTGCACGGATTTCCTCTTTTTCTTCAAGACGTCTCTGCTTCCTGCCCAATTCCTTTTCCTCTTTGTGCGTCATCCAATTATCTTGATTGGAATGCCCGCGCTTTCCGCCTGAACCTTTCTGTGTCTTGACTGCCATTTCCAGTTCCGCCTTTTATGCCAAACGGTTACGCGTAAAGATCCCAAGTTTTTAGTCTTGTTTATGGATAGCAAACATCTTCAAATGAAACAACGTTTCATCAAGGGGCAAAAATGGAGTAAGATGGAAAACACGCCCACTTCACGCATGGCGATAAGGAAACAAAATTGAGAAAGCTATTCCTAATTCTGCTGTTGAGTGCTGCATTTGTCACCCAGGCCAAGGCCCAGCAGTTACAAAAGCCGGTTATGGAAGTTCCTGAGGAGGATTGGGATACTTGCTCGTTTGGTAAAGTCGCAAATCTCAATCCAGAGGGTGATAATTTCCTGGCCGTGAGGTCAGGTCCGGGAACCGGATCTGCAATGATTGACAAGATTTTCAAAGGAGACAAAGTCTGGGTTTTCAATCTGGACGGCGATTGGATGGGGATTGTTTACGGAGTGGAGGAAGTCAGTTGTCCGCCGGTTGAAAGCCCTCGCGAATATCAGGGGCCGGGTAAAAAAGGCTGGGTTTTTGGAAAATATATAAAACAAATAGCTGGCTAGAAACATGTATCGATACTTGGTTTTGACAGATCGCATCTCATATCAGTCACCTTGCATCCGCGCATAAGCAATTACCGCTATCCCGTAAATTATGAGTTTTTTTGCAGCTTACATTATCCCACAGCTGTGTGTTCCCAACATCGGTTCTGTGCAGAACAGAAGATCAGAATCATAATTGCTGATGATACTGCAAGAGACGCTAATTCCGAAAAAGTCAGGGGCATTCGCAAGGAGGCGCGTGATTTGACTGACGGTTGAATGGTGATAAGCTCGGCATTATGGGCAATCTACGGTACCTTCTCACGTTCGGGGGACAGCACCGTCATCGCTCCCCCGTATCATTTTGCAGGACATGGGGTACCGCCATGTTCAGCGTGCTTGCGGCTTGCCTAATTCTCACCCATACCGCGTTGGCCGGGATCAATGTCGAAATCAAGCGCGATGGCGTGCCGCTTCAGTTGCAAGAGATTGCGGGCGGTTATGTGGTCCCTCCCGACATTGACTACTTCACCCTTACCGTCACGCTCGATGACGGTCCCGCCAATTACGAGATTGCCACGCCAGGCTTTCCCGGTGTCTTCCAACATCGCAACACGATCACGCGAACAGATCAAAACGTGGTCACGCATGAGGTGCGCGTCCCACCTGCCACCGGTCCGATCCATCACCAGCGCCTCACGGTTCGGAAAACCACCGATTTGGGGCAGACCTACTCGGTTTTGTACAACCGCAGCTTCTGGTTTCTGACCGCCGCACCCAATTATGGGGACGTGATTACCGTCAATGATCTCGGCCCTGATACATCCCCGCGAAAGATTGAGTTCTCGTTGCAAACCCCGCCGGAGCTTGACGCTGTCAGGACGCATACGTCCTTCGAAGTCGTGCGTCTGGGAGGGATCGGAACCGATGGAACCGTGCAGATCGACAGTATCCATTATACCCCGACAGACTATGTCGCTTTGCGAGGTGAAATGACCTTCACATGGACACCGCGGGATGCCATGCCCGGTGAATACGAGGCACGGCTCAAGCTGCGCGATGCCCTCGTGGCCAGCACCAGATTCACCCTATCGCCCCCACCACCATTCGTGCAGAACGTTACATGGCAGATGGAAGAGCCCGATCCAGGCTTGATGCGCGACGTCACCCTGTCACCCGACGGCCCGTTGTCACTGGGGGATGCCCTCCGCGCCAACATTCAATGGACAGATGACGAAGGCACGCCTTGGCAAGGTGATGTCGAAGTACCCGACTATGTGGCAAATGCGCTCTCCGAACAGGAACTCGCCTTTTGGAAGCAATCACAGGCTGACTTTGAAAACTTTCAGGCCGGGGCGCTGGTCCGTTCCAGTGTTCCCCATGCCTGTGTTGCGGACGATCCCGCTCGACAGGCAGATGTTCAAATCATCGATCTTTTGGCTACGGCGAACAGTCTTGGCCAGTTCACAATTGACACTGTTCCACGCGAAACCGGCGTCCAGAACCTCGTCATTTTTGGCTCAGACGAACGCCGCAACGCCCGGTGGGAAAACCAAGGCGACCGAAGCGTCCTCATCCTCCCAAACGTTGCGCGCGTACTTCCCATTACCGTGCGCCCGCCATTGACACCCGGTCTGCTGACGATGACGCGGGATCTTGAAAACGATCCGGGCTTGATCACAGTCGGGTTTTCCCGCCCATTTCCCGATGGGTTTGCCACCCTCGCGGCGCGCGCCCATAACATGAGAATGCCAGTCCTTCAGGTGGTGCGGCTTGCCATGACGTTGCCCGACGGGACCCACCATCCTGAAAAAAGCGTCGCCGGCCATCGATTGCCGGAAACACTCGGACCAGACTTCACCGTTGACCTGCGCTTGTCCGACCCGTTGTACGCCTACGAGCTGCGCCTTGTCGGCAACTATCCCTGTGCCGGTCGCAGCTGCTACAGCACGGTCTTGGACCAACTAGATGTCCCTTCCTATCACGCCGGCACCAGCGAAGATCGCGCAGCAGCAGAGCTCCTGATTTCCAGGATCGCTATTCCGTCGGCTTCTGCCGCCATCAATCAACCCTGGCCACCGCGCACCTATCCTGTCTACGAGTGCCTTGAGCCTCCCGTCCCGACAGAGCCAGAGGACTATGTGGCTCCCGCCTATCTCGGGCTTGAGGTGGCGACCTATCCAGAAGCACTGGTCCCCGGCGCGCCACTCACTGTCACAATGCGGTTCCAGAACACGTCGGATCGCGCAATCGCTGGCGTCCGCGCACGCATCACGCTCTACGATCCGGCAAAGGACAAACCACCGCCAGAACTGGCCGCGATCGGTACGCAGTGCACGGATACGGGCGGCGGCGTGTTTGATTGCGACCTGGGAGATATGCCCGATGGGGGCCTGTCGGATGTCACTTTCAGGACGGAAACGCCCATGTCAGGCGCCGTCATCTGGACAACTGAGCTTTCGGCATTTGACACGTTGGGCGGCCTGCAAGACCGCGGTGGCGTGCTGGGTGAGCGGGCCCCGCCGCGCATCGTGGAAATAGTTGTGCCGGATCAGTCCGGCTGGACAAACGGTGTGCCTCGCTTCCCCTATCCGTTTGCCGATGATGGCATTGATTTCGGGGAGCTGCGCGACCTTCTG
>JBCCYR010000136.1:0-6896 GCA_039189355.1 Pseudomonadota bacterium | reverse complement strand
GAAGTAGAAGAGGGCGAGGTTTTCACAATTATCGGCCCGAATGGTGCAGGCAAGTCCACCGTTTTTAACCTGATCTCCCGTTTCTATGATCTTACGCGGGGGTCGATAGAATTCATGGGACATGAACTCACCAACATGCGTCCCGATCAAATTGCGCCCCTCGGCATTGGACGAACTTTCCAGAATATTGAATTGTTCGATCACTCAACTGTATTGCAGAACCTTCTGGTCGGACGTCACACAAAACGGCAGGCTTCGTTTCTGGAAAATGTTTTCTTCACACCGAGAGTGAAAAGAGAAGAAAAGGAACATCGCGCAGCCGTCGAAGACATTATCGAGTTTCTCGATCTGCAGGCTTACCGGAACAAGATGATTGCGGGACTGCCCTATGGCGTCAGAAAAGTATGCGAAGTAGGCCGCGCACTTGCCTGCGGTCCGAAGTTGTTGATGCTGGATGAACCTGCCTCGGGCTTGTCCGTTGAAGAGACACAGGATGTGGCTTTCTGGATCGAGGACATGCAGAAAGACAAGGGGCTGACCATCCTCATGGTTGAGCATGACATGTCACTCGTAAACCAAGTGTCGGATCGTGTTCTTGCCATGGACGAGGGCAAGCCAATAGCGTTGGGAACTGCCGCGGAAGTCCAGTCTGATCCGAAGGTCATTGCAGCCTATCTTGGTACAGATAGCGAGAGTGCCGAATGAGTGTGGAAGTCCCATCGACCAGTATTGCCGGCAGGCATGAAAGTGAAACCGTTCTTGAAGTTCGCAATGTCGAAACGTTTTATGGCGCGGTAATGGCTTTGCGCGGCGTTTCGCTTGAGGTTCCAAAAGGAAAGATTGTAACCATTCTGGGAGCCAATGGTGCCGGCAAGACGACATTGCTTAAAACGATTTCCGGTGTCCTGGAACCGGAAAAAGGCCAGGTTTTGCTGAACAATACGGAAATCCAGGGCGAAGAACCTGACCAAATCGTCAGAAGGGGAATTGCACATGTGCCTGAGGGCAGGGAGGTTTTTCCCTTTCTGAATGTGGAAGAAAACCTTCGTATGGGCGCCTATACACGCAAGGATCGCGAGATCGATGCCGACATGGATCTGGTTTATTCCTATTTCCCGGTATTGGCAGAGCGGCGCAACCAGCAGGCGGCATATCTTTCAGGCGGCCAGCAGCAGATGCTGGCCATTGGTCGCGGACTTCTTGCCCGCCCGCAAATATTGCTTCTTGATGAACCTTCGTTGGGCCTGTCACCTTTGCTGGTTCAGGAAATATTCAAGATCATCCGGCGGCTTAATGAGGAACAGAATGTAACCATGATGCTGGTCGAGCAGAATGCCAACATAGCTCTCAAGACAGCGCACTATGGATATGTCCTGGAAGTAGGGCGTATCGTTATGGATGATGAAGCCGGCAAGCTATTGGCTTCAGATGATATAAAAGAGTTTTATCTGGGCCAGCAGGGTGAGACACAACGGGATCAAAAACGCTGGAAACGGCGCAAGACATGGCGATAGGGTTGAGGATGAAAGCCACGCAAGCAAATAATGCAATGACCGATTATTCCCGGTATCTCGGCTGCACCACGGTTGCCCATCTGTTTCGGCATCAGTGCAAACGCTTTGGCGAGCGTACCGCGCATCGGGAAAAAGACCGGGGTATCTGGAAATCATTCAGTTGGTCCGAATATTATGAGAGGGCTCAATGGATCGGCCATGCGTTGGTCAAACTCGGATTGGAGCGTGGAGACGTAATCTCAATCCTTGCCGAGGATATCAAGGAATGGCTTTATTTTGACATGGCCTCCATTTGCATGGGAGCGATCCCCTCAGGCATATACACCACGGATGCTTCGGCACAACTTGCCTATCTGGTGAACGACTCACAAAGCACGTTTCTTGTTCTCGAGAATGATGAGCAACTCGACAAGTATCTCGAAGTGCGTGAGGAAATGCCGACGCTAAAGAAAGTGATCGTGATTGATTCTGACGGATTGAGGGATTTTCACGACGATGATGTGATTTTCCTGGACGACCTCTACAAACTCGGAAAAGCCGAAGCGGAGGCCAATCCGCAATATTTTGATGCCGAAATTGACAAAGCAGAGCCAGACGATGTGCGGATGCTTGTTTATACCTCGGGAACAACCGGCAAACCCAAGGGAGCAATGATAACGCACTCGAATATCGTGTTCCAGATCAACTCTGTGTATCAGCTAATCAAAAGCGAAGAGACTGATGAACAGCTTTGTTTTCTGCCGCTTTGCCATGTTTTGGAACGCCTTTTCTCAGTCGAAACCCAGTTGGCGATCGGAAGTACGGTGAATTTTGCCGAGAGTACAGAAACGGTTTTTGACAATTTGAGGGAAGTTTCTCCCCATGTTTTCGTTGCAGTGCCAAGGGTCTGGGAAAAGATTTTCTCGCAGATACAAATTCTGAGAAAAGAGGCAACGCCTTTGGGACGCTGGTCATTTGACCAGGCAATGAAGGCTGGAAGGTCGCGCGCCGGTTTTATTCTTGCAGGCGATCCGGTGCCCTTGGCTGTGAAACTAAACTATCTGCTTTGGAACTTTTTGGTGCTTTCAAACTTGCGCAGGATGATCGGCATGCATCGTTTGCGCCGGGGAGCATCAGGAGCCGCACCAATTTCACCTGAACTGCTGGAGTGGTTCTGGGCAATAGACGTACCGGTTTTCGAGGGCTTCGGACAAACCGAGTGTGCCGGGGTTGCCATGATAAACAATGCCGAATGGAACAAAGTAGGCACAATCGGCATTGCACTTCCCGGCAGCGAGGTGCGGCTTGGTCCTGAAAATGAAATTCAGCTCAAAGGCCCGCATGTCTTCAAGGGGTACTGGAAAAAGCCGGAAAAAACTGCGGAGACAATCACACAGGACGGCTGGTTGCGAACCGGTGATGTCGGGAGGGTGGACAACCAGGGCTTCTACACGATCACGGGACGGATCAAGGACATAATCATTACGGCAGGTGGCAAGAACATTACGCCTGCCGAAATTGAAAGTGCACTTAAATTTTCGCCCTATATCTCGGACGCTGTAGTAATCGGGGATGACAAAAAATTCCTGTCCTGTCTCATAATGATTGATCAGGAAAATGTAGAGAATTTTGCACAAGAGCACTCGATACCATTTTCTGATTTCGCTTCACTGTGCGCATCCGCGCAAGTGCGAGAGCTTATTGGTGAGGAAGTGCGAAATGTAAACGAACAGTTCGCCCGTGTTGAACAGATAAAGGATTTCCGGCTGATTGACGTTTTGCTCACGGCGGAGGATGATGAACTTACACCAACCATGAAACTCAAGCGCAGTTTCGTGATGGACAAATACAAGGATCTTATTGATTCAATGTATGCCGTGGCGTGAACCGGCAAGAAGAAAAACAAGGAGGAGAATGAACATGAAAAAGTTGATGATTTCAGCTTTGGCTGCTGCAACGTTGGCTATTACACCAGCTGTTGCTGACACAACGCAGGGTGTCACAGATACGGAAGTCGTTATTGGAGGGCACCATGACCTCTCCGGAATATTCGCGGCCTTTTCTGTTCCGGCGGTAACGGCGGCCAATCTCTATTTTGATGAAGTTAATGCCAATGGTGGAGTTCATGGACGCACGATCCGTTATGTGACGGAAGATCATGGATACCAGGCCCCAAAGGCAGTTCAGGCTGTTAACAAGCTGATCAACCGTGACAAGGTCTTTGCAATGCTTTTGTCACTGGGTACGCCCATGAACCTTGCAGCTTTCAAGCAACAGGACCCGAAAGGAATTCCGAACATTTCTCCGCTTTCAGCCGCTAGGCAAATGCTGCAAGAGCCGCTTGATGTGCACTACGCAGCAACATCATCCTATTACTCCCAGTTGGAGCGTGCGGTTCCCTACATGAAAAAGACCCATGGATCATCTGTTGTTTGCGCAATGTACATCCCGTCCGATTTCGGCAAGGAAATTCAGGCTGGTGCAAAAGATGGGGCCAAGGCCAGCAGCATGACATGGGGTGCGGAGTCCACGCACAAACCCGATGAAACAGAGTTTGTCGGTGCACTTGGAAAGATGAAAGAAGCCGAGTGTGATCTGGTTGCGACTGCACTTGGTGTCCGGCAAACCATCACGTTGTTGGGTACGGCCAAGAAAATCGGATTGACCGACATGAAATTCATCGGCTCTTCCGCCTCGTTCCATACGGCCATTGCCAAAGTGCCCGGCGGTATCACCGAGGGCTATTTTGCAGCGTCCGGCTGGCAGGATCTTGAAGCGCGTGCAGGCGATCCGGAAGTAGGAAGCTGGATCAAGAAATACACAGAGAAGACGGGCGAGAAGTTTCCCGGCACCGGCGCACTTCTGGGCCGTAGCGCGGCTGAACTTTTCGTAAGGGCGCTCGAAGCGGCCGGCCCTGACCTGACACATGCAAGTTTTAAAACTGCTATGGAATCGCTCGAATACGAAGACAAGATCGCGGGCACCGCTGTAAAACTGGGACCAGGCGATCACCTCGCTTCTGATACGGTCTACATTTCGACTATCGAGGGAGGTTCCTGGAAGACACTGACAGACCTGAAATAGTCTGTTCCAGGATGTGCTCAACATGGTAGATCAGGGAGCTGTGGTTCCCTGATCCCGGAAACTGCCACGGTGTCTTGCATTGGCTTTCGGCAAGAGACATGACTGTTTTGGGGTGGTGCCCCCGCACGGATCAGACCGCAGACATGCTGATTACTAATAAGTAGGGCCACATTCCAAATTACATGCATGAACGAGTTTGTTTTCTCTACTCTCGGCGGGCGTCTGTAAATTGGTAAAAGTTGGCGGATTTTCCTAAAAACAGACATATGCTTCCTTGTCACCTTTTGCAGGGATGCTAAGAAAATGTATATGGAACAGCCAGTTCAATCATTTATTTCAAATCGCAAGGATGCTTCCATTCGTTTGCGTGAAAACGTCGGCCTTTTGGTAGGTTCAATCTATCCAGACCATGATGTTGATGTTCTAGTAGAAAAAGTCTTGGCTTCCTTTTGGCCAAATAACGTAACACCGCGCAGACGGGGCCGCACGCCGGGTAACGCAATCTGGAGTGAAAAGGACAGCTACGTCATCACATATGCCAACACCTTTGTTGACGGAGAACACAAACCCCTCGATCTGCTGCATGACTTTCTCCAGAAACATCTAAAAGGCAAAGTAAACGGCGTTCATATCCTGCCATACTTCCCTTTCACATCCGATGACGGTTTCGCCATTACAGATTATTGCTCTGTCAACAGCGCCGTTGGGGCATGGGAAGATATAGAGCGCATCGCAAATGACTTCAGGTTGATGTCCGATCTCGTTATCAATCACTGCTCAAGCCAGAGTCTGATGTTCAACGAGTATCTCCAGGGGCACGAGCCTTATGACCGCTTCTTCTTTGAAGCTTCTCCGGATGATGACCTGACAAAAGTTGTCAGACCAAGGGCACATCCACTTTTACGTGAGGTTCAAACAGCCAGCGGGACCAGACATGTATGGTGCACGTTCAGCCACGACCAGGTTGATTTTGATTTCCGGAATCCGGAAGTCCTACTCGAGTTTCTGAGGATATTACGGTTTCATATTGAAAGGGGAGTTCGCACCCTGAGGCTGGATGCTGTGGCATTCTTGTGGAAAGAAGCAGGGACTTCATGCATCCATCTTTCACAGACCCATGCCATTGTGCGCCTGATACGATTGCTTGCAGATTACAATGAAGAAGCAATCGTCGTGATTACGGAAACGAATGTTCCGAAGTTCGAAAACCTAAGTTATTTCGGTAACCGCAACGAAGCACACGCAGTTTACAATTTTTCATTGCCGCCACTGCTATTGCATGGACTGCTCAATGGTACATCAAGGCATTTGAATGCGTGGCAGATGAGTATGCCACCGGCGCAAATGGGATGTGCTTATTTCAACTTCACAGCCTCCCACGACGGTATCGGAATGCGTCCTGCCGAGGGTCTTTTAAGCGAAGACGAAATCTCACTGATGATTGAGACTGTAAAGGGGTTTGGAGGTCTGGTGAGCATGCGCCAGGGAAATGATGGACGCATGCATCCCTACGAGATCAACGTCGCGCTGTTTGATGCTTTGCAAGGTACCGTAAATGGCAAGGATTCATGGAATATCGAACGGTTTTTATGCAGCCAGATCATTGCCATGGGACTTGAGGGAATTCCCGCTTTTTACATTCATTCCCTGCTTGGCACACGTAATGACCATGACGGTGTTGAGAAACTCGGGCACAATCGTGCTATCAACCGCCACCGCTGGAATTATCCGCAAATCCTCTCCCTTCTTGATGATCCGCAGTCGCATCACACAACTGTTTTTGAAGCCATGAAACGTCTGATCAGCATCAGGATCGCGCAGCCCGCGTTTCATCCCAATGCAACACAGTTTACCCTGCAACTTGGTGAGGCATTGTTCGGCTTCTGGCGGCAAAGCATGGACAAGACCCAAAGTATATTTGCCATCCATAATCTGACGAATGAACCGGTATCCATTTCTGCCCTGTCGCTGAACCTTATCGGTGGGGAAAGTTGGAGCGACCTGTTATCAGATGAGCCCATTCTCGAGTTTGAGGGCGACATAGAGTTTGCACCTTACCAGTGCCGCTGGATCACAAACCGTGCCTGAGGAAATACAAATCCCCGTCAGCAATCAGTTGATCTTTTTCACTGATCTTGATGGTACGTTACTGGATCATGAAACCTATTCGCATGAGCCGGCACGCGAAGCACTGGACGCAATCCGAAACAACGACATCCCGCTCATTCTTGCTTCCAGTAAAACGGCTGCGGAAATCGAGCCACTCAGAAATGAGTTGGGGTTTGACCATTGTGAGGCAATTGTTGAGAATGGGGCAGG
>JBCCYR010000135.1:0-6929 GCA_039189355.1 Pseudomonadota bacterium | reverse complement strand
GCCATCGGCATCCGCCTGCGAAAATGGGTTACCTTCCACGGCATCTCGCTTAACGTGGACCCTGATCTCGATCACTATTCAGGAATTATCGACTGCGGAGTGGAAGGTCATGGCGTAACCAGCTTTGTTGATCTCGGGCTTCCGGTCACGATGGAAGAGGTAGACATCGTACTGCGGCAAGAGTTTGAAAAACTGTTCGGGCCAACCTCATGAAAGAGGCGTCGCACCAGACGCCTGATTCAGAAATCCTTGAGTCAAAAGAATCGCTTCAGGCAACTTTATCAAGCAACGGTTGAAGGCTTGCATCCAGTTGCGGGCTTTCTTCCTTCAGGAAGCGGATCAGTGCCTTTTCGTTCTCGTGCAGCACGCCATCCCGGCCGATGCGTTCGACCAACCATGAAGCTTCTGAGTGATCCACCGGCTCCGACCCGATTGCATCCAGTTCATCTTCGCGATTGCGTTTGCGCCAGGCAGCATCCATACGATCCTGCATGTTGGTGGTAGCGGTTGCGAAGCGGTTGTCCCGGAACAGTTCGCCGAAAGAAGACAATGTCTTTGAAAGCATGCCGGCAACATCCACTGAAGTATCATCCAGCCATTCCTGGCGGCGCATCACCTCCTCACGTGGCAATGCCTTGTAACCAACAGCCATCATCAAATGTGCGGCAACGGCTTTGACAAACACATCGTTCCATTCAGGATGATTTTCGATTTCAACCGTCTTGTCGTTAAGGTCGAACAGAACCTCGACCTCTTCTTTCGAAACAGCAATGCGACCACCCTCGCCTGCACCATACATGACACGGCGGATCAATTTGGCTTCAGGTTCACCGATTACACCTGCTACCAGACGTTCATTGCCAATGAGCTTGCCATTGCCCTCGAGAACTGCATGGGCGACTTCTTTCAATGCAAAGGCAGAGAGCTGATCAGGAACAGTCTTTGCACGTTCAATGATCTTGATGAGAAGTTCAAGTTCGGAGTCGGACTGGACATGGCCATCCTTTGCAATCTGGCCGATCAGCCATTCCGCAATCGTCTCAGTCACGTAGCCTTGGGGTTTGGCCTGAAAGACGCAGTAGTCCGTCATCACTTCAACAAAGAACTGGTCCCATTCAAGACAGGTTTCAGAAACTTCGTCATTGAGTGCAAACACACTTTCCGCTTCGTTTATGCTGACAACCATGTCGTCAAAAATCTCGCGGCGGAACATGATGACATCCTCAGCATCAATTTTTGACGCATCTTTTAAAAAGTAACGGAAATTCATTGGTGGCTACCCTTTCGCATTCCCCATTTTGCCATCAGCCTAGCAGAGGAGTTTTGACATTTAACGAAAGGGCATGGTTACTGAGCCGTTAAAGCTGTATCGGCGGACACCTCCTGCTCTTCTTTTTCAATGCGTTGCTCACGCAAGAAAATATAAGCACCGGAGCCGATAATGATGAAAATGCCGACCCATTTCGTGAGATCGGGAAAGTCGCCAAAAATCAGGTAGCCGAGGATGGTTGCACTGATAATTTCCACATACTGGAACGGCGCCAGAATTGATGCCGGTGCCATTGAAAAAGCAATCACGATTAACAGATGCGACGCAACGGCAAACAAGCCGATGCCCAACAGCAATGACCATGCCCGGACATCTGCAGGAATTGTGAGGCCAAAATCTTCCGATCCAATCAGCGTTCCGAACACCAGCACCGTCGAGCACAGGATCACACCACCGATGCCTGCAAAAAACTGCATGATAAGCGGGTCCTCATTACTACCGACCTTTCTTGTAAGGATAAGATATACAGAAAACAAAAATGCTGTCCCTAGTGGCAAAAGGGAAACAAGGCCGAACAGTTCATAACTCGGGCGGATGACAATAATCGCGCCCCCAAAGCCAATGACCGCAGCAAGCAGCCTTCGCCAACCGACCGTTTCTCCCAGAAATACGGCTGACATCAACATCACGATAATGGGTTCGACGAAAAAGATCGAGATCGCGTCAGCAAGCGGCATGTATTTGACCGCTGTGAAAAAGAGCATGGCTGCAAGCCCCATGATCATGCCCCGGAGCACGTTCATGGGTGAAAAGTAGTATGGCAGAATGCCGTTGCGCCAGGCGATGCTTACGAACCCAAACAGAAAAACCGTCTGGACAACAAACCGGGAGAAGGTAACCGTCGCCGGGCTTACATCAAAACTGGTCGCCAGCCCTTTGGCAATCGCATCCATGACAGGCGCAAACAGCATTGCCCCCACCATGATGGCCATGGCTCTGGCAATTTGGGATTTTGGAGCGGCTTGCAAGGCAACTGTCCGGATCAATCATACAGAATTGAAAAGCCTATAGGCTGCTTCAAAATCCGTCCAGCGCTGTTTGCGACGTTCGGCTGCTTCGTAATCCTCACCCCAGAGACTGATGTTCCAGTCTTCGTCCACATGTGCCGCTTCCCAGGCTTTCTCTGCCTTCAGATGCCCTTCTGCCAATGCAAGCGCCAGAATTGCCGAACCTGAAAGCGATGTGAACGTATGAATACAGGCCAGTTTGAAAGGATCGGCATGCGTTTCAAGCCGGGCTCCGAATTTCAAAACAGCGTCTTTCGGTTGGGCAACATGCATGATACCTGTACCTGTTTCAAATAAAGCGCCTATATCTTCCGCCATCCAGTCAAGCACAGGGTCCCAGTATTCTTTCTGTTTCTCCACCAGCCCTTGGGGGGTGTCCGCGCGGTAAACCAACAGGTCGGATGAAGCGTAACGGGTGACGTCTTCCATGACCGCCTGCATTTCAGTGGCAACGCCATCAACCGCTGTGTTCACCAATCGGGTGACCGGCAACAAAAGCGGGTTGATATCACCGTCAATTGCCTGCCATTCGTCCGCAACCAGTTGGGCAGCTTCATCTGTAGGCATTGCCAGGTTTTGCCGGCCAGGCGTTTTGACGGACTTTTCATCCAGAAGAACCGAGAAACCGTCTTCTCCCTGACTTACAGAAACCGTTTTGTAAAACCGTTTCGGAAACTGTGGCTTGTCGCGTCCACGATTTGCCTTGCCAGGCCCGATGTCACCGCGTTCTGCAGCGCCTTCCGCGTCTTCAAGTATGTCCCGCATGTTTTAATTCCCGAAATTTCGAGTCACTTCAATAGTCTAGTGGATCTTGCTCACCCTCTGATTCATCAAGGCCAAGCAGGTTGAATGTCTGTACCATGTGAGGTGGTAGTGGCGCTTTTACGTCCAATATACCACCACTCGGGTTTGGAATGCGTATCCGGCGCGCATGAAGATGGAGTTTTTTCTGAATGCCGCCGGGAAACTCCCAGTTCTCGATATCAAAGTATTTTGGATCACCAATGATTGGATGACCGAGATGCATTGTATGTACACGTAACTGATGTGTTCTGCCTGTTACCGGCTGCAATTCCATCCAAGACAGGTTCTGGCCTGCCTGATCAATCACGCGATATTTGGAGACAGCATGGTCGGCATCCGGTTCCCCATGTCTGGCAACCCTCATCTTGTCGCCATCCGGCGTACGTTCTTTCAGCAGGTAAGTTGATATCTGCCCTTCCCGCTTTCGGGGTACGCCCTTGCAAATCGCCCAATAGGTTTTCTCTGTATCGCGATGGCGGAACGCGGCGGTCAATTCCGCTGCTGCACCGCGTGTGCGTGCAACAACCAGAGCGCCAGATGTATCCCGGTCAATCCTGTGGACGAGCCGTGGCTTCTCACCTTTCTGGTTGCGCATGGATTCCAGCATTGAATCCACATGGCGGTTAACCCCTGAACCACCTTGAACCGCCAATCCGGCGGGTTTGTTGAAGACATAGACCTTCTTGTCTTCGTAGAGCAGCATTGATTTCAGGACATCATGATCGCTGCGGTCGCGGATCGTGTTTTTGGTGAGGGGCTGGCCAACGCTCATGGAAGTGATCTGGGGTGGCAGCCGCACGCTTTGTCCGGCAGCGATGCGGGTATCCGATTTGGCACGCGCACCATCAAGCCGGATCTGACCGGATCTCAAGAGCTTTTGCAATTGTCCAAAGGCAAGGCCAGGATAATGCAGCTTGAACCACCGGTCCAACCGCATCCCTGCTTCATCAGTGTCAATTGTTTTGTTCTGGATTGCATTCATGGCACTGCTCTACAGCATTGCGCGGCCAAACCAAAGCCCCGCAAACACGGCTGCGACAGAAAGCAGAACGCTTGCCAGCACATATCCGGCAACGCTAGCCATTTCACCACGCTCAAACAGGTTTGCTACATCCAGCGAAAACGCGGAAAAAGTGGTAAAGCCGCCCAAAATGCCGGTTGCTACAAACAGGCGAACATCGTTCGAAACGCCCGTTCGCTTCACCAACCAAGCAATGAACAATCCCATGATCAGGGAGCCTGCCACATTCACAAACAAAGTGCCCCACGGAAAGCCCGGCCCCATCAGGCGCAAGGCTGCAATGCCGGACAAATGACGCAGAGAAGCACCAATTGCACCGCCAAGGGCAACAAGCAGAAGATTGGTCATTGGTTGTCTCTTTCCGCCCGCAACTTGTTCCAATATTCGAGCCGTTTGCGGATATCGCGTTCAAAGCCTCGCTCAACCGGATCGTAATACTGTTCGCGCTTCATATCTTCCGGAAAATAGTCTTGCCCCGAGAAAGCATCAGGCTGGTCATGATCGTACAGATAGCCTGCGCCGTAGCCCTGTTCTTTCATGAGTTTGGTTGGTGCGTTCAGAATATGTCTTGGTGGCAATAGCGAACCGTTCTGCTTCGCGGAGGCCTTGGCTTTCTTGATCGCCACGTGCACCGCATTCGACTTTGGCGCGGTCGCCAGATAAACGCAGGCTTGTGCCAACGCCCTGTCGCCTTCAGCGTCACCAAGAAAGTCAAAGGCCTGAACGGCGGCCATCGTCAGGGGAAGTGCGTGCGGATCAGCATTACCGATGTCTTCACTCGCCATAACGACCAGCCGGCGTCCGATGAAACGGCGATCCTCACCGGCCTCCATCATTCGGGCAAGATAGTACAGTGCCGCATCCGGATCAGAGCCCCGGACCGATTTGTGAAGCGCACTGATGAGGTTGTAATGCCCGTCCTGCCCCTTGTCGTAAATCGGCGCGCGGCGTTGCAGCACCTCCTGAAGCGTTTCTGCATCCAGTATTTCACCATCCTTTGCAACACGCCAGATTTCTTCTGAAAGGGATATGATTGCACGCCCGTCCCCATCAGCCATCCGCACCAGCGATGCACGCGCTTCATCATCCAGTGGCAGCTTTGTACCGCGATAGTCTTCTGCCCTGTCCAGGAGTTCATGAAGGCTTTTCTCGTTATGGGAGTGAAAACTTAGAACCGTTGCCCGTGAGAGCAAAGCTGCATTGAGTTCAAACGACGGATTTTCCGTTGTAGCACCAACCAGGACAATGGTTCCGTCTTCCATGACGGGCAGGAAACTATCAAGCTGGGCACGGTTAAACCTGTGTATCTCGTCAACAAACAGCAGGGTCTTTTTGCCGTTCATACGCCGCATGCGGGCAGTTTCGAAAACCTTTTTCAGGTCTCCTACACCAGTAAAGATCGCTGAAACCTGTTCAAACGAGAGATCGCCCTCTCCTGCCAGTAAACGCGCAACCGTCGTTTTGCCCGTGCCGGGCGGTCCCCAGAAAACCATACTGCCCAAAGTTCCTGAGGCAAGCATTCTGGTAATTGTACCTTGCGGACCCGTCAGATGATCCTGGCCAACAACTTCCGCAAGCGTTTTCGGGCGCAATTGCTCCGCCAGAGGGGACAATGCCCTCTCGGTTTCAGCATCTGGTGCGAACAAATCTCCCAAATCACGCAGTCCGGGTTGTATTGGTTATCGGGTGTACTGACGGAAAAACCCGCCGTCCCGATCCATAACATATTCCCTGCCCTGCCGTTCCACAACAAAAACCCAACGGCGCAGGTCATCGCGGATGAGAGGTTCGACATCCTGGACACGATCAATCGCTTCGCCGTTGATCTCACGGAGAATATCCCCCGGCCTGATCCGGTTTGCAGATGCGGGAGAACCACGCTGGACCTGAAGGACGATAACGCCCTGTTTGTCCGAAGGAAGTTTCACTTTCTGGGCCAGCGCGGGAGAAAGATTGGCAACGACCGCACCTCCCAGTATCGAGCGCCTTGGTAACCGGGTCTCATTTGCCGGAATGGTTTCCGGCGCAGCCATCAGGCGTATCTGCTTGTTCAGAAACTGCTGGCGGCTGAGAACCACGAATTCAGCAACATTTCCAATACCTACGGTTGTCAGGCGGTAGTCGAGTGCATTGATATGAGGAATACGGTTGCCATTCACGGCCAGCAATACATCGCCTACCTGAATGCCTGCTTTTGCGGCAGGGCTTTCATTTGCAACCCCAACCACAAGTGCGCCGCGGGGCCGGTCCATGCCCAGGCTTTGGGCAATTTCAGCCGTCACTTCCTGGAACGATGCACCAATCCACGGACGGGTCAGAGTGTCTCCTGTTGCAGATGACTGTATTGCGACTTCCACCATGTTGGAGGGAATTGCAAAGCCAATGCCATTGGAACCGCCTGAACGTGAATAGATCGCTGTATTGATACCAATCAGCCTGCCCTTCATGTCAATCAGCGCACCTCCTGAATTACCCGGATTGATGGCTGCGTCCGTCTGAATGAAAAACCCGAAATCACTGATGCCGCTGGTTGATCTGGCAACTGCAGAAATAATGCCACTGGTTACGGTTTGACCAACACCGAACGGATTGCCGATTGCGAGGACAAGATCCCCAACCTCGGCACTTTCAGAATCAGTGATTTCTACCGGCTGGAAGATTGCACCTTCATCCACCTTGAGAACAGCAAGGTCAGAGGCTTCGTCTTTCAAGATGATCTTCGCTTCATATTCCCGCCCGTCTGCAAGGGCAATCTTGACCTCGTCAG
>JBCCYR010000134.1:0-6951 GCA_039189355.1 Pseudomonadota bacterium | reverse complement strand
TTCTCTGACTCCCAGTTTAACCGTGCGACGCAGGCTTACCGTCAGCCCGGATCATCCTTCAAGCCATTTGTTTACGCAGCGGCCCTGGATAACGGTTACACGCCTTCCTCCGTGGTTCTGGATGCTCCGATCAAGGTGGATCAGGGCAGCGCGCTCGGTATCTGGGAGCCAAAAAACTATGGCGGAAAATATGCTGGCCCATCCACTCTGCGTCTGGGAATTGAACGGTCCCGCAACCTGATGACTGTGCGTCTCGCCAAAGACATGGGCATGCCGCTTGTTGCAGAATATGCGGAAAGATTTGGTATTTATGACAAGATGCTGCCGGTTCTGTCCATGTCACTCGGTTCTGGTGAAACGACTGTGTTGCGCATGGCTTCTGCCTATTCAGTGATGGCAAATGGCGGCAAATCCATCAAACCATCCCTGATTGACCGAATTCAGGACAGATACGGCAAGACGATATTCAAGCATGAAGAACGGGTTTGCGTGGATTGTAATGCGCAAGGTTGGAGTGGTCAGGCAGAGCCTGTGCTAGAAGACGACCGGGAACAAGTGCTTGACCCCATGACCGCATATCAGATGACTTCCATGATGGAAGGTGTTGTGCAGCGGGGCACTGCGCCAATAGTGAAGGAGCTTGGTGTTCCCGTTGCCGGAAAAACAGGCACAACAAACGAGGAAAAAGATGCGTGGTTCGTTGGCTATACACCTGATCTTGTAACAGGCGTATATATCGGTTTCGACAATCCAAAGCCCATGGGACGCGGCAATACGGGTGGTGGACTGGCTGCTCCCATATTCACCGAATTCATGAAGACTGCAATCAAGGAAAAGCAGGTTGCTGATTTCCGTGTTCCGCGCGGCCTGAAACTTATCCCGATTAATCGCAAGACAGGATTGTTGGCGGAAGCTGGCACAGATGGTGTTATCATGGAGGCGTTCAAGCCCGGAACATCTCCGCCCGACCGCTATTCTGTTATCGGCTTCTCAGACGATGCGTTGATCGGGGAAACCAGTGTTTCACCATCCGCTAATCGTGCCGTGACGCTAGGAACAGGCGGTCTTTACTAAAGCATTGCTTTGTGAAGAGTGGGAACATTAACTGGTCTTCCACCGCCGAGGATTTAGCCAAACAGTTTTGGAAAGAACTTGCCTGTTTGTTTGCTGTATTCCGCATACTGATCAGCCATGTCCGTGCGCGAGAATTTCTTTTCTTCACCGGTGGCCGCCACGTAATAGGTTGTTGCCATAAAAATCACAGGCACGATGCCCCAGACTGACCACGATGCAATCGCCCAGCCGGTCCATTGTACGAGATAGGATGTGTAGAACGGATGTCTCACATATGCATACGGGCCGGTTTTGAGAAGGCCGTGAGGCAGTTTCTCGTCAAACGCTGCCAGCAGCTTCGCATCCCGGCTTTCCTTGATTGTTGCCCAGCACATGAACAGGCTGAAACAAAGAAAAACAGCACCAATAATTTGAGGTAGGACAGGTTGTTCGGATCGGAATACCAGAAATGTCAGTACGGATGCGCTGAGTAACACAAGTGTTGAAATCAGACGTACGCCGGGTGGCGTGACCGGCATGTTAAAATGGTATTTGAGTGCCCATGTATGATAGCAGATTATGATCCAGCCAATTGCGCAAACAAGTATATCAAGAAACATTTTTGCCCCATTTCTTTTCTGCTCTATCACAAGCACAATTGTACATTTCGATCATTTAACTTCAAAGGTTATGGTTAACGGGTAGTTCGGTTTTTAACGGCACAGATTCAAGCTTCTTTAATTCTAAAACTATATAACCTTAGCTTATTGTCTGTTAATTCCGAGCTTTATGTGTCTTACGGATACCAAAAAATAAAACTTTCGAGTACCAACTCCATAGCATTCATGGAAAGCCAGAATGTTGAGGGGTATCCGGTTATTTTTCTTCATGGCAACGGGTTTTCGAAGGAAGTTTTTAAAAGGCAGTTTGCAAGCCCGCATCTCAAACACCTCAGATTGATTGCATTGGACATGCCCGGGCATGGCAAGTCCAGTGACGCAATTGATCCGCAACATTCCTATACCTTCAGTGGCTTTGCTGATGAGGTGCTTGATTTTATCAATCACAAAAAAATTGAGAAATGTGTTGTCGCCGGCTGGTCATTGGGTGGGCAGGTTGCTCTTGAATTGATCGATAGCAGTCCATGTATTGAGGGTGTTTTTGCATTTGGTGCGCCTCCGGCTCCTGCCGGCTCGCTGGGGTTGATGCGCAGCATGAAACTGTCGCGCAGTCTTTTGCTGGCGGGCAAGTCGAAATTCTCCGAAGCAGATGCCCATCACTTCGAGAAGATGTCATTTGGAGAACTGGCCGATGGCAGTTTTATAAAGGACATGCTCAGAACCGATCCGGAAATGCGTCCAACACTTTCCAAAAGCCTTTTACGGCCAAAAGGCATTAGCCAGCAGGAGCGGTTTTCAAATTCATCCACACCTGTCTGTCTCCTGCACGGTGCAAAAGACCCACTGGTCAAGACTGCCTACATGCAGTCTCTTTCTTCGCCAATGCTCTTTGGTGGCAAGACTGCAATTCTCGAAGATGCAGGGCATGCCCCTTTTATGGAAACTCAAACCGAATTTGACTTGTTGCTGAGCTTTTTCTGCAAATGGGTTCTGACCAGCAATATCAATGATGTTGTCAAGGCGGGTCAGCAAAGTTCACTTGCCGCATAAATTGCATTCAGCCGTTTTCAGTTTCCAAGCCGCTCCCGGAGCAGCCTGACCATATTTTCTCCCATTACCTTGCGGATTTGGGTTTCTGAGAGACCGATATCCATCAACGCTTGTGTAAGAGCGGCGAGTTCGGATGCATCGAATGCAACTGTAACAGCCCCGTCATAGTCCGATCCCAGAGAAACATGATCTCCACCTACAACTTCTATCGCAGCATTAATCGCAGCAGCGACACCTGCCGGGCTGTCGTTACAGGTAACATCTTTCCAGTAACCGATTCCAACAAGTCCGCCACGAGCCGCAATCTGCTGCATCAGTGTATCAGGAATATTCCGTTTCACATCGCAATGGCTGCGAATCCCGGTATGGCTTACAACGAATGGTATGTCGGTTATTTCAAGTACGTCCCGTACAACCTGTTCGCTGGAATGCGCTACATCTAGAATTAGTTTCTGACCGGCAACCGCTGTGACTACCTGCCGCCCGAACTCGGTCAATCCGTGATCTTCTTCACCGTGTAAAGACCCTCCGAGTTCATTGTCAAAGAAATGCTGTAATGCGATCAGGCGATAACCGGCATCGGTCAGTACCTTCAGATTTTCAAATTTTCCTTCTAATGGGTGTGCACCTTCAATACCGAGAATGGTTCCAACAATCTTCTCTCCATTGGCACGGCGAGAAATCACTTCTTCCAGATCATCGATGGAATTAATGATCTTAAGCTTGTCCGGAACTTTGGCTTCGAAACCGTGTAGTTTCTCGGCTTGGTAGAGTGCGCGTTGAAGTAAGCTGTTCCAAGTACGAACTGGCCATAACTGAGCGATTGCCAGGATGGTGATATTATCGCGGGTCTCAGCTGAATTTTTCTCGTAATTTTGGCCCGCGGGGCTTTTTGTAACCGCCGTGTATACCTGAAAGCCAACGTTGCCCTCAATGAGTCTTGGAATGTCGGTATGCCCGCGGTCCCAGCGTTTTGTCAGATCACGTTTCCATAGAAGGCTGTCGGCATGCAGATCGCCAATCAAAAGGCTGTCATGGAGTTTTTGCGCTTCTTCAGTAATGGGATAAGCCTCATGCGGCTTCATTCCATTTTGCCGGTTTTCAACAATCTCCGGTCCGAACGTGAAAAAGATTGCGGCAGCCAGAATGATTAAAACCACCACAGCAAAAACAATTCGTTTAACCCACTGCATCTCGCAATCTCCTGTTATAATGCTGCCAAGCACTATCCATATTATTGTATACTGGTCCAGTTTGTTTGGTGATTGATGCAAGGAGTGAACAAAATTCGTGTCTTGTATGTTTACTTGTACAGGTCTCGTGAATATGTTCCGCCGTTGAGTGAATCATCGCAAGGACACTGAAAAATGCGTGCCGAAACGCAAACAATCGTTTCTGATATCAAGCAGGCTGTAAGCCTGCTGAGGAGGCATCTTTGACTGGGATGTCGCCAACAAACGGCTCGAAGAACTGAACGCCAAATCCGAAGATCCCAACCTGTGGAACGATCCTAACGAAGCCCAGAAACTGATGCGTGAACGCCAGCATCTGGAAACATCGATCAAGACCATTCAGGAAATCGAAGCCGAACTTGAAGACAATGAAGGTCTGATCGAGCTTGGCGAAGAAGAAGGCGATGACGACGTGGTCGCGGAAGCTGAATCCGCGCTGGCCAAGATGCATGCAGAAATGGGCAAGCGTCAGGTTGCAGCACTGCTTTCCGGTGAAATGGACAATGCAAACTGCTTCCTGGAAGTCAATGCCGGGGCAGGCGGTACGGAAAGCCAGGACTGGGCCAACATGCTATTGCGCATGTATACCCGTTGGGCTGAACAAAACGGCTTCAAGGTAGAAGTGCAATCCATAACTTCCGGCGAAGAGGCAGGGATCAAGAATGCTTCGATCATGATCCGCGGAGAAAATGCTTTTGGATGGGCAAAGACCGAGTCAGGTGTACACCGGCTCGTTCGGATTTCACCCTATGACAGCAATGCGCGCCGCCATACATCATTCTCTTCCATCTGGGTTTATCCGGAAGTGGATGACAATATCGATATTGATATTCCGGACAGCGATATCCGGGTAGACACGTATCGTTCATCAGGCGCGGGTGGACAACATGTGAATACAACGGATTCTGCGGTGCGAATTACGCATATGCCGACCGGGATCGTTGTAACATCCTCGGAAAAGTCCCAACACCAGAACCGCGCAAATGCCATGAAAGCGTTGCGGGCGCGTCTGTATGATCTGGAAATGAAGAAGCGGCAGGAGTCGATCCAGGAAGCGCATGATTCCAAAACCGATATCGGTTGGGGGCACCAGATACGTTCATATGTGCTCCAGCCCTATCAATTGGTGAAGGATTTGCGGACGGGTGTTGAGTCAACATCTCCTGACAATGTTCTTGATGGAGACCTCAATGCGTTCATGGAAGCAGCGCTGGCTCATCAGGTCACCGGCAGCGATGGAGTGGAAGTCGAAGACCTAGAGTAACCCCCGGATTTTATATCCGGCCTTGATGTATTTCGATGGATTGCGGGCCTTGTTATTAAGTCGGACTTCGTAATGCAGGTGGGGGCCTGTAGAACGCCCGGTTGAGCCCACTTTGCCCACAATATCGCCCTTGTTTACGTGTTGGCCAACCTGCACGGCAATACGTGAAAGATGCGCATACCGGGTGATGTAACCATTCTTGTGTTTGACCTCGACAATCTTTCCGTAGCCGCCTTTCCGGCCTGCTTTTGTAACGACGCCTTTCCCTGTTGCTTTAACCGGCGTACCGGTTTTAGCCTTGAAGTCGATGCCGGAATGCATGGCAATTCTACCATTGAACGGGTCAACACGGCTTCCATAATGACTGGAAACCTTTGCACCTGGTACTGGTGTTCCCAGTGGAACGGTTTTCGCAACTGATGAGACGCTGTCATACATGTCCAGCGTTTTTTCCAAAGCCTGAAGATGGGTTTCAAACTGAACCGAGTGGTCCAGCGGCACAAACGGACCGCCGATATCACCATATTCGGCTGCCTTGAAAGGAACTCCAATGGATTCCAGAACATTCTCAATTTTGACGGCCCGTTTTGCAGCAGCAATCCTCAAAGAATCGACTTCATGTCTTTGATTGGCATCTATAACGCCAATTGCACTGGCGACATCGCCAAACAGATCCTGGGTAAAGCTGGAAGACATGACTGTGCCGCGGAATGCGCTGGTTTCCGGATTTCCTGTTTCATTGGCGTAACCAAGCAGGGAGGCGGAATCTCCCAATGCCGGCTTAACACTGCCGGTTGTGATCGTATCGATCGCCTTTGAGGCATTGGATTTTGCGGGATTCGACGATGGAACAGGCACTGCGCCTGCGGTCTGGGTTGCATCAAGACCACGTTTCCGGGCTTCCTGAAGCAGATCTTTCATTTTCCCGGCCTGGCCGCCGATGCGTTCCTGTCGGGCCAGAAGTTTGCGCACCTGGTTTTCAATGGCTTGCTGGTCCAGCAACTGGCGCGAAGTTATCCGATCAAGCTTTGAGCGTAGTGCCGCAATCCGGTCTTCGTATTCGTGCTGCATGCGTGCCTGTTGCGTGTAGGAAGACGCAATCAGATCATCGCGAAAAATAAGGTATGCAGTTGCTCCGAAATAACCAAACAAGAACATGAAGACTGTGCCGATCGCGAATGAAAAGAACACAGGTCTTACGGTAAACTTACGTGTTTTGCCGTTGCGTATGACCAGTATTGTATGTGGTTCTTTGCGTTTTCCGAAACTTGCCGGCTCACGAATGGAAGCAGAACTCATGCCGAGACTCACTTGTTACTAACACCCGTAAAATATCAATGATTATGGTTAACAAACCGTTCTTCGGGTTTGTCTATCAGTTCCCAAGCGGGGAAAGGTTCCTGTAAAACAGGGGCGTTAGTCCGTTTGCACTGCGCGCGCGATCATTGAAGGGCGGCTTCAAGGTGCCACGGAAGTGTTTCCTGACAAGCTGACGAAAGGTTTCTGCAGGCTCAATTCCCTGTTGATTGCACAAAAAACGAAACCACTTAGCTCCAACCGCAACGTGGCCTTTTTCATCTTCATAAATGATTTCGAAGATATCAGCGGTTGCATCGTCTCCAACGGTGCGTAATTTTTCTATCAGGGGTGGGGTAACGTCGAGACCGCGCGCTTCCAGTACCATGGGTACTACCGCAAGTCTGGCTCCAAGGTCATGCCCGGTTTCTCCCGC
>JBCCYR010000133.1:0-6969 GCA_039189355.1 Pseudomonadota bacterium | reverse complement strand
GCTGGAGGTTTGTCTGCCATGGACATGATGCTGGCGTTGCTGTCCCGGGATCATGGAGAGACAATTGTTCAGGAAGTCTGCAACAAATTGCTTACTGACAGGATCCGGTCTGCAAACCAGAGACAGAGGTTGCTCAAATCAAGCGTGGAGACATCAGACGAGATTTTGGCTTCTGTCGTTGACCTGATGGAAAAGAATATTGTCGAGCCGATTTCGATTGAACATATTTCAGAGATTTTTGGCTGCTCCCGCAGGAACATTGAGAGAAAATTCGAAACCGAGCTTGGGTGTTCGCCCGCGCGTTTTTACCTTAGGCTGAGATTGGAGCGTGCAGATTATCTGCTGCGAAATTCGACGCGGTCGATATCCGAAGTTGCAACAGACACCGGTTTTCGTTTCTTTTCACATTTTTCGAAAGCTTACAGGAACCATTATGGCGTGACACCGAAGCAGGTTCGCGTCAGCAATTAATCCTGCTGATTTTCCTCGCGGCTGAGATAGGCCTCTCTCGTTATTGTATAGACATGGTGGTGTTTTAATTCCGGATGCGTATCCGGGACAACTGAGTGGTCGAAGTCACGTTCGGGATCACGGATCATGCCAATGCGTTGCATGACTGCCAATGAACGGTGGTTGTTGTGCACGGCAAAGGATACAATTTCATCCAGATCAAGAGTTTCAAATCCGAACTTCAGCAAACGTTCGGCTGCCTCCGTGACATAGCCTTTGCCCCAGTATTGTGATGCCAATCGCCATCCGATTTCGATCTCTTCCTCTGTAAAATCATCTTCGGCCGTTACATCCGCAAGCCCGCAAAAGCCGATGGCTTCATTGGTTTCCCTGAGTGCAATCGCTGTAAACCCGTATCCTTTTTCCTGGATGCCGGTTCTGACCCTGTCCATCATATGGTCAGATGCAGCCCGGTCCCGCCGGAACGGGAAAAACTCCATTACCCTGTCATCCGAGTTGATCACGTAAAACAGGCCGCGGTCCTCTTCGCACCAATTGCGGATGATCAGCCTTTCCGTTTCGAGATGAAAATCAGCCATCTGTAAATTCATTTTCCCTGTAACCCTGAAGATATAGCAGGGATGTGAGGTCGCCGTGTTTTATGCTTATTTTCGATTGGGCGGCAACTGACGGTTTGGCATGGAGTGCCACTCCGGTTCCGGCAAGTTGCAGCATTGGCAGATCATTTGCACCATCGCCGACCGCGATAAAGTTCTCAGGCCGCAATCCCCTTGCCGATGCGATTTCGTTGAGGGCCGTAACCTTTGCCTCTGCGCCGAGAATGGGCTTGCGGACAGTCCCTGCCAGTTTGCCCTCTTCCTCTTCCAGTACATTGGCACGGTTTTCATCAAACCCCAGCATGGCCGCTATACGGGACGTAAAGGTCGTAAACCCGCCAGAGACGAGTGCAGAATAGGCGCCGCCGGCTTTCATGGTTTGCACAAGGGTCTTGCCGCCGGAGGCCAATGTAATGCGGTTTTCGATTATCCTGTCGGTAACGTCAGCATCAAGACCTTTCAGCAAAGCTACGCGCTCTTCCACTGCGGCTTCGAATTCGATTTCACCATTCATGGCCTTGGCAGTAATCGCGGCTACCCTTTCCTTGATGCCGACTTCGGCTGCCAGTTCATCGATGCATTCCTGATCTATCATGGTTGAATCCATATCGGCGATCAGGACTTCTTTCTTGCGGATTTCCATTTTCTGGATGGCTAAGTCGATTGGTGCCTCGGCAATCATTTCCCCAACAACAGTTTCAATGTTTGAAGCAGCCTCGTCCAAAACGATATCGCAAGCGCAACCGTCTCCCAGCCAGTCAACAGTGTTGATGCCGACTTCACTTGCAATTTCATTTGCAAGGTCAGTTGAGATGTCACGTGACTTCGGGTTTGCAATCAGGGTGAGAACCAGCATAAGCATGCGCCATGAAAATTATGGAAGACATTATCCTGATAGCCGGACCAACGGCGAGCGGCAAGACCGGACTTGCGATTGAAATTGCGCAGGCCAATGATGCCGTTATCATCAATACGGATTCAATGCAGGTTTATTCCGACTTGCGGATTATCACGGCCCGTCCATCACCGGAGGAGGAAGCGGCTGCGCTACATTTTCTGTTCGGTTACAAGGATGCTGCGGAAGCCTACTCCGTCGCGCACTGGCTCAATGATGTCGAACCGCTGCTTGCCGGGTTTCTGACGGAACAACGCAAGGTCATTTTTGTTGGCGGAACCGGGCTTTATTTCAACGCCCTTCTTTTCGGGCTGTCGCCCATGCCCGAGATTGATCCACTGGTTCGCGAGAAATGGCGGACTTCGGATTTGGCAAGCGGGGATCTGTATAAAGAACTGACAACACTTGATCCCGAGGCCGCCTCACAGCTGCGGTTGAGTGACCGTCAGCGCATAGTTCGTGCGCTTGAGGTTGTTGAAAGTACGGGCAAGTCAATTCTGGAATGGCAGGAAGGGCAGGGTGCATCCCTGCTGCCTGAAAATCTGGCAACAAAGCGAGTTCTGCTCATGCCGGAACGCGCACTTCTGCATGAGCGGATCAATATGCGGTTTGACCAAATGGTGGAAGCAGGCGGGCTGGATGAAGTTGAACATCTTCTTCAACGAAAACTGGATCCTTCATTGCCAGCCATGAAAGCCATTGGCGTCCCTCAGCTTGCCGCGCATCTCGCTGGCGAACTCCCACTCGAAGAAGCGATTGAAAAAGCCAAGGCTGCTACACGGCAATATGCGAAGCGGCAATCGACCTGGTTCAAGAATTCTTTTGAAGAGGGATGGGAGAAAATCCTCAGTTGACGAACCAGTCATCCACCGTTATGTTCCCGGTCGAATTAGAGGATAAGTCAAAATGGCTTTGAACATTCTTGTGGTGATGGAGCGTACACGCGTGATGGATCGTTAGAGCCATTGCGAAAGCAGCGTGTACGCCGAAAACAGCTCCCAGAGGGGGCTTTTTTTATGCCCTCAAATACGTAAAGAGACAGCAAGGACAAACAAGAGAAAACCGATGAGTAACACACAGGAAATGACCGGGGCGGAGATGGTTGTTCAGGCCCTGAAGGATAACGGGGTCGACACAATCTTTGGATATCCGGGTGGCGCAGTGCTGCCAATCTATGACGAGATTTTCCAGCAGGAAGAAGTCCAGCACGTGCTTGTCCGCCACGAGCAGGGTGCTGGCCATGCAGCAGAAGGCTATGCCCGGTCAACCGGGAAGGTGGGTTGTCTGCTTGTGACATCGGGACCAGGGGCGACCAATGCCGTTACACCATTGCAGGATGCGTTGATGGACTCCATTCCGATGATCTGTATCACAGGTCAGGTGCCAACTGCGCTTATCGGATCCGATGCGTTTCAGGAGGCTGATACAGTCGGCATTACGAGACCCTGCACCAAGCACAACTGGTTGGTACGCAGCGTTGATGAGTTGCCGCAAGTGCTGCATGAAGCATTCCACGTGGCATTGAATGGCCGCCCGGGGCCGGTTCTGATTGATATTCCCAAAGATGTTCAGTTTGCCACCGGAACCTATTTTCCACCATCCGAGGCGGATCTTTCAGGTTATGCGCCGCAGGTTTCCGGCAACATGGACTATATTGCCCAGGCTGTTGCCCTGATGGCGACAGCGCGCAAGCCTGTCATTTATTCAGGTGGCGGTGTCATCAATTCCGGGGTTGAGGCGAGCCGTCTGTTGCGGGAACTTGTTGAGCTGACAGGATTTCCGATCACTTCAACGCTCATGGGACTGGGAGCATATCCTGCCAGTGGTGAGCATTGGCTGGGCATGCTTGGCATGCATGGAACCTATGAGGCCAACATGGTGATGCATGACTGCGATGTCATGCTTTGTGTTGGTGCGCGGTTTGATGACCGGATTACCGGGCGTATTGATGCGTTCTCGCCAAATTCCAAGAAAATCCACATTGATATTGATCCATCCTCCATCGGTAAGAACGTTCATGCAGATGTTCCGATCATTGGTGATGTTGCCCATGTACTCGAAGAAATGGTGCGCTTGTGGCGTGCGCTGGATGACAAGCCCGACCAAATAGTTCTGGAACCCTGGCGGGCACAGATTGACACCTGGCGGGCACGCAATTCGCTTGCCTACAAGAATTCCGATGATTTCATCATGCCGCAATATGCGATTGAGCGTCTGTATGAACTGACGAAGGATCGCAACACCTACATCACCACGGAAGTGGGCCAGCACCAGATGTGGGCAGCCCAGTATTTCGGTTTTGAAGAGCCGAACCGCTGGATGACTTCAGGCGGACTTGGAACCATGGGTTATGGTTTGCCGGCTGCTTTTGGTGTGCAGATGGCGCATCCGGACGCGCTGGTCATTGATATTGCAGGCGATGCCTCAATCCAGATGTGTATTCAGGAAATGTCGGCTGCAATCCAGTACAATGCGCCGATCAAGATCTTCATCTTGAATAACCAGTATATGGGCATGGTTCGCCAATGGCAGCAATTGTTGCATGGCAACCGCCTTTCACACTCCTACACGGAGGCGATGCCGGATTTTGTCAAGCTGGCGGAAGCCTATGGCGGAACCGGTATCCGTTGCCGCAAACCGGGTGATCTCGACGATGCAATCATGCAGATGATCGAGACAGACGGTCCGGTCATCTTCGATTGTTGTGTTGCGAACCTTGCAAATTGCTTCCCGATGATCCCGTCCGGCAAAGCGCACAACGAAATGTTGTTGCCTGATGAAGCAAGTGATGAAGCCGTTGCAACCGCAATTGACGAGAAAGGCAAGCAACTGGTTTGACGCAATCCTCCAAACCCGGACTGCTCGACTACGCGCTGCTGGTGACACTGGCGGCCGTATTCGGCATTGCCTTTATGCTGACCAAGGTTGCGGTGGTGGAAGTTCCGCCGGCGACGATTGTTTTTGTGCGCCTGCTGATTGCCGCGATCTTTGTCGGCATTGCCATGCTGATGGTCGGACAACAGCTCAAACCGATGCTCCAACACTGGAAAGCGATTACCGTTGCCGGACTGTTTGGCAATGCGTTGCCGTTTTTCCTGATTTCGTGGGGGCAGGAAAAGGTCGATGCCGGACTGACCGCGATTCTGATGGCGGTCATGCCGCTGATCACGATTGTGCTCGCGCATTTCTTTACAGGTGATGAAAAACTGAACCTGTTCAAGGCGATCGGGTTTTGTCTCGGACTGTTTGGTGTTGCCGTGTTGATCGGGTTTGACAAGCTGTCTTCCCTGGGAGACGAGACAATCCGCCAATATGCCATCATGGGTGCAGCCAGCTGTTACGCCATCCATGCGATTGTTTCGAAATGGCTTGCAGGTCTGCCGCGCCAAGCGGTTTCAACTGCAGTTTTACTGGTTTCAGCCATGATGCTTTTGCCGTTCAGCCTGTTGCTTGATCAGCCGTGGAACCTGTCCGTTTCAGGAACGACCATTTTGTCTCTTGTGGTGCTGGGAATTGTGCCGACTGCAATTGGCACGCTGATGCTGTTTGCCATTGTCGTTAGGCAGGGTGCAAGTTTTCTGTCCCAGATCAATTTTCTGGTTCCAATCTTTGGTGTTTTCTGGGCCATTCTGTTTCTGGGAGAAGTGCTGCCGCCGAATGCAGCCTTTGCCCTTCTGATCATTCTTGCGGGCGTTGCCATCGCCCGTATCAAACCGAACAAACTATCCCTGGAGAAAGCGTCATGAACGCACAACAACAACCGACCGGTTCTGCCTATTTCATTGTCGAGAACAAGGAAAAACCCCGCACCCATGTGCTCTCGGTGCTCGTGGATAACGAACCGGGTGTGCTTGCCCGCGTCATCGGCCTGTTTTCCGGGCGGGGCTACAATATTGAAAGTCTGACCGTGTCCGAGACAAGCCATGACAAGCATCTCTCGCGCATCACGGTTGTTTCGTCCGGTACGCTTCAGGTGCTGGAGCAGATCAAGAAACAGCTTGAACGCATGGTGCCCGTTCATAATGTTACGGACCTCACTCTGGTTGCTGAAATAAGTGGATATGAGAAACCGCTGGCGCGGGAACTTGCGCTAGTGAAAGTCGCCGGAACCGGTGAAAACCGGGTGGAAGCAATGCGACTTGCGGATGCCTTCCGGGCCCAGGTGATCGATGCTTCAACCGAACATTTCACCTTCGAGATTACCGGCCGCGTCAACAAGGTTGAGCAGTTCATCTCGATCATGGAACCGCTCGGCCTCGTGGAAGTGTGCCGCACAGGTGTTGCTGCGGTAACAAGGGGCAAAGAAGGAATGTGATGAGGATTAAGAAATCCCAACCCTTTCTCTGATTGTTTCATCGCGCAGGCTCACGTCATCACCATCGAACTCTTTGGCATCGTTGGTTGCAAGCCAGGTGATTGTCCTGGCGACCCATTCCGGCGGGATATGAACGGAAGGATCAAGCTGGCTTACCGGATTGATGCCGGATGCCTTGATCTGGACCTGCATGCCGGTTGCCACGGTTCCTGGTGACAGACCCACGACACGAATGCCGTTTTCCGCTTCTTCGCGATGCGTGCAACGGGTGATTGAAAGCGCTGCTGCCTTGGAAGAGCAATAATGGCTCCAGCCTTCAAGTGCAGATGTGGCAGCACCTGAAGAGATGTTGATGATCACGCCTCTCCCTTGGGCTTTCATGTGGGGCAGGGCCGCCTGAATGCCGTAATATACGCCTTTGACATTCACGTCGATGATGTGCCCCCACATGGCTGGATCAGAATCTTCTATCCGTGCAATCGGCTCGATCAGGCCTGCATTGTTGACCAGGATGTCGACACTTCCGAATTCGGATTTCGCGCGCTCAACAACCGTCTTTACCTGATCGTAGTCAGCCACATCGCAAGCCATGCCGATTGCCTTGCCATTGGCGCTATTGATTTCATTGGCAATTCTGCTGACGGCATCGCTTGGTGTCAATGTGGTACTGGCAGCACGGTCGGGCGATGCAG
>JBCCYR010000132.1:0-6974 GCA_039189355.1 Pseudomonadota bacterium | reverse complement strand
GGCAATATCGTCCCTGAAAAGTAATCCCGATGCCGTGATGTACGTCTACGCCTTACCGATCTCCTGCATTCTGTTCGGTGCATTTTTTGTATTTACCAACAGACCAGCGGCGCTTCCAAAACCGGCGGCGGATTATTTTGATCGTCTTAATGGGAAGCTGGCCACTTCATTTGAAGAACTTCAGGAACGCTACAAACGATATCGCAGACGAAAGGCCGGGCTTGAAGCATGAACGGCAAAACACTTGGCATTTATATTTCTCTGCGCTTCCTGAAAGTCCTGCTGGCCATGCTCCTCGGATTGGGTTTTCTAATTGTCACCGTTGATTTTATTGATCAATTGAGGCGTGCGTCGGAAGCAGAAGACATCGGCCTATGGCAACTTTATTCCATTTCCCTTCTACGGGCACCAATCTTCATAGAGCGCGTCTTGCCATTTGCATGTCTTTTCGCTGCAATGATTACACTGACACAACTAAACTCAAAGATGGAACTCGTTGTTATTCGTGCAGCAGGTGTCTCTGCCTGGCAGTTCCTGCTGCCTATTACGCTTTCGGCGGCGATCGTCGGGGTTCTGGTTGCAACTCTGTACAACCCGCTTGCAATTTCTGCTTTTCATGCAAGCAACGACCTTTTGGTAAAGCTTCTGCCCGAACGCGGCAATCATGGCTTCAATCTGGACGGCGCACATTGGATAAAACAGGAAGACGACAATGGTGGCTCTTCCATTTTGAACGCACAGGTGACCAGACGGTCAGGCCAATTCCTGGATCGCGTCAAGATCATCCGTTTTGATGCCGAGGGAAATATCTTTGAGCGCATTGATGCGAACCATGCAGTTCATCGCAAAGACCATTGGTTGCTCATAGGTGTTACCAGAACCGCGGCAAGCGGAAAAACAGTGGAATCCGATACGGAAAAACTGAAAACAAGGTTAACAAGCACCGAGCTTCTCGGGATCGGCGGAGAGCCTGAAGAAATACCTTTCTGGGACTTGCTGGAAACGGCCGAGAGGGTTGAAAAGTCCGGCACCAACGGCAAGCCTTATCTTGTGCAATATCATAGCCTTACCGCGTTACCGATGTTTCTGGTTGCAATGACTTTGGTAGCCGCGACGGTTTGCCTTCGGTTTGTACGTTTTGGACAGATCGGGCGGATGATTTTAGGTGGTATCTTGTGTGGGTTCGTGCTTTATACGGTTACGAGTCTGATAACAGCTTTGGGGAGTAACGGTGTTGTACCGCCAATAGTGGCGGCATGGTCACCTGGATTTGTGGCAATCTTGTTTGGAATGAGTGTGTTGCTGCATCAGGAGGACGGATAATTGGGACGTCCTGAGCGCGCAAACCTGATGTTTGAAAAGCGCAATAAATTTCGTTTGCTCGCTACTGTGTCGGTAGCGGGCCTTTTGGCGTTTGCCTCTCCGATCATTCCGGGTTCAGAAAACACAGGCGCACAGGCCCAGGAAATTCAGGTTTCGAACATATTCGGAGAAACCCCTCCCCTTCCGGATGAGCAATTACTGCTTGAATCCGATGACCTGATTTTTGACAATGACCGTGGGCTTGTCATTGCGACCGGTAATGTTCAGATTGCCTTTGGTCGCGCTACCCTCGTCGCCGACCGGGTTGAATACAATCAACAAAGCGGGCGCATGATCGCCTTTGGCAATGTTGAAATCCTTGAGCCAAACGGCAACCGAATTTTTGCCAAGGAAATCGATATCACAGATGATTTCAGCGACGGTTTTGTGTCGGCTCTTAATGTCCAAACCCCGGATAATACCCGTATAGCTGCAGAGAGCGCCGAGCGCAGGGATGGTCAGCTAACCACATTCAACAATGGTGTGTACACTGCCTGTCAGGCTTGTAAGGATAATCCTGAAAAACCGCCATTCTGGCAAATCCGCGCCAAAAAGGTGGTTATCAACAACGACACCAAGACCGTTGAATATGAGGATGCCAGCCTCGAGTTCTTTGGTGTTCCGGTTGTCAATCTACCGCGTTTCTCTCATGCGGATCCCGCAATCAAGCGCAAATCCGGATTGCTGATTCCCGACTTTAGCGAAGATGAAAATCTGGGCTTTGGTTACGGGCAAGGATATTTTTTCAATCTTGCACCGAATTACGATCTGACGCTTTGGGGAACCTATTACGAACGCCAGGGGTTCCTTGGCGAAGCGGAGTGGCGCCACAGGCTGGCAAACGGCGAATACAGTATTCGTTATGCTGGGATTGACCAGAAAGAGCAGGATGCTTTTGATAACTCATTTGTTGACTCGGTTGAAGATGACCGTCACGCCATCATCACGACAGGTCTTTTTGACATTAATGACCGTTGGCAATTCGGCT
Source organism: Pseudomonadota bacterium (assembly GCA_039189355.1). Classification (GTDB taxonomy): domain Bacteria; phylum Pseudomonadota; class Alphaproteobacteria; order Rhizobiales; family Rhizobiaceae; genus JAALLB01. The sequence continues at coordinate 4,624 of JBCCYR010000132.1, read as the reverse complement.
GGAACGCGCTTCTCCAAAGTGATGAAAACTTTGCTAGAACCTATGATATCGCGGGCTATGACAGTCGTGACATAACCAACGAAGTCTTCCTGACAGGCATTGGCGAAAAGAATTATTTCGATTTGCGGGCGCAAGACTTCCTGGTTCAGGACAACCAGATTGATTTCACAACAGCACAAGCTGGAAATCAGACTTTTGATGAGCAACAGGCAACAATTTTGCCAATTCTGGATTATAATGCGGTCTCTGGTGATGAGTTCTACAATGGCCAGTTTTCTCTTGATATCAATGTTGCCAATGTTTCGAGAAACGTATTCCAGATTTCCAACTTTGATGGAACGGCAATTGTTCAACCGAACGAGCGCTTTACCGGTATTGAAGGGACAACCTCACGCATTAGCGCGGAGGTTGAGTGGAAAGGTTCCAAGATTACGGAAAATGGTCTGGTTGTAACGACATCACTCAGCGCCAGAGCCGATATTGTTCATCAGGACAGCGACAACCTGAATTCAGTATTTAACCCTCTCACCTCCAATGAGAGTATTTACCGGACAACGCCTGCAGCAATGCTTGAAATTCGCTACCCGCTGATTGCGGACTCAGGAAACGCAACCCATATCTTTGAGCCGATAGCGCAAATCATAACCCGTCCGGATGAAACCGACATTGGTGACTTCGCTAACGAAGATGCGCAAAGCCTTGTTTTTGATACGACCAACCTGTTCGAGCGAGACAAGTTCTCAGGGTTTGACCGTGCCGAAGGCGGTACGAGAGCCAACATTGGATTTCGCTATTCTGCGAGTTTTGTGAGTGGCGGCAATCTGGATATCGTGGCCGGACAATCCTTGCATCTGGCTGGTGAAAACTCTTTTGCCGCAACAAACGATCTGACAAATGCAGGCGAGGAGTCTGGACTTGAAAATGATCGATCAGACTATGTCGCATCACTTCAGGTGAGTGACGGTGGCGGGCTTTCGGCAGGTGTTGGTGTCAGACTTGATGAGGAAGACCTTGGCCTTAAACGTGCTGAAGTCAGCTCCCGGGTTATCCAGCCGGATTATTCATTCACTAGCTCTTACATATTTACAGAAGCGCAACCAAATTACCGTTTCCCACGTGACCGCCATGAAATAAGCGGGTCCGGCAGCGTGCGTTTGAATGAAAACTGGCGGGCATTTGGATCGATAACATATGATATCGAGACCTCGGAAAGGGTCAGCGACAGCCTTGGATTGGCTTATGATGACGACTGCTTCTCGTTTGCAATCAGCTACTCGAATCTGAACGAAGATTTCACCGGCGTCTCATCTGAGCGTTCAATCAACTTCTCAATAGGCCTGAGGACCATCGGAGGCTTTGAGAGATCAGTTGAACTTGGAAATGAAGAAAACTAGGATTTTTAGGGATATTAATCAAAATCACACCGTATTGTTTCGAATTCGGCGCGTGAATTGGTTAATTTCACAAAACCAACAAATTCAAGGTGTTTGGGAACTCTTTGAAATTGGAAGCGGAATGATCAGTATGTCAGAAAAGCTGAAAAAATCTGGATTGGCTGCAGCAATGTTCCTGACGCTGGCTGTTGCTGGTTGCAACTCATCTACATCTGCTGTTGAGACAAAGAAAAGTGCCTCGAAGCAAGCCGAGACCGAAAAGACAGAGACCAAGGATGAAACCTCTGATGCAGAGGCGACATTGGCTGCTGAGGGTACAACTGAAGACGCGCAACAGTTAGAACTTGCCAATGTTATTACCAAGCCTGGCAAAGTACAGAAGCGTGGTGGATATATCAAAATTCTGGTCAACAAGAAGCCGATTACAAATATTGACATACAACGTCGGGCAAGTTTTCTAAAACTGCGACGCGTTGGCGGAAATCGAACCAAAGCAGCTGAAAAAGAACTGATAGAGCAGTCCATAAAGCTAGAAGAGGCAAGAGTTCGTAACGTGCTGGCAACAGATCAGCAGGTCGATGCTGCCTTTGCAAACTTTGCCAAACAGAATCGTTCAACACCTGCACAGCTTGCTCGGGAACTTGGCCGCCTGGGTGTAGGCGCATCTCACTTCAAAGACTTCATCCGTAGCCAGATCAGTTGGCAACGTGCGGTACAGGGACGGTTTCAGGCAGAAACGAGTCAGGTTAGCGAGCGCGATGTTGTCACACGGTTACGCAAATCCGGAAGCACAAAGCCGGAAGTTACTGAATACAACATACAGCAGATCATATTTGTGGTTCCGCAAAGTAAGCGAAACAAGACTACCCTTGCAGCAAGACGCACGGAAGCGATCGCATTCCGGCAGCGTTTTACAAGGTGTGAGAATTCGCTTGAACAAGCCAAAGCGCTTCGAGACGTTAGTGTCGTTGACAGAAAACGCATCATGGAACCTGAACTTCCTTTGCGCTGGAAAGATGACATTATAAATATTGATAAAAGAAATATTACACGCGTCAAAGAAACTGACAAAGGCATTGAAATCATGGCTGTCTGTAACAAGCGTGTTGTCACTGATGATCGTGCCGCACAAGTAACGACCCAGTCTGCTGAATTCGAAAGTTTCAATGAAAAGGGCAGCGAACTGTCACAATCTTATCTTGACCAGTTACTGACCCGTTCCACGATAATTTATCAGTAGGATTTTCAGGTGGCCAGAAGCCCGATTGCTGTTTCCATGGGCGATCCATCCGGGATAGGCCCCGACATTCTGCTCGCAACGTGGAGCCAAGGGCTTGAACTGAACAACCTTCCAGATTTCTTTGTAACTGGCTCCTCAAAAGCATTGTCTGCCCGCGCGGAAATATTGGGGCTGGATGTCAAATTTGAGGAATTTCATCCAGACAAGAGTGCTCAACCCGGTAAACTTCAAGTGCTTGAAACGGATGTAAATCCGGTTGGCAAGCCCGGACAGCCTGAAACCGCAGATGCCAATTGTACAATCGAAGCCATCGATTTGGCCGTTGATGCAGTCTTTAAGGGAACAGCTTCGGCTGTCGTAACCTGCCCAATCAACAAGGATGTACTGTATGGTGCAGGCTTTACACATCCCGGTCATACTGAATATCTCGGTGCGTTGGCAAATGAACATACAGGAGAAGACTACAATCCTGTCATGATGCTCGCTGGTCCACAATTACGCACAGTGCCGATCACAATACACATTGCATTGGCAGACGTTGAGACAAACCTGACTGAGGGGCTGATTGTCAAAACGGCAGAAATTGTAAACAACGACATGCAAAAATGGTTTGGCATACAAAACCCCAGAATTGCTCTCGCTGGTCTTAATCCCCATGCGGGCGAAAACGGCAAAATGGGACGGGGCGAGATCGAAAAGATAGCACCGGCAATTGAGACGCTAAAAGCTAAAGGTATTAATGTCCGTGGCCCTTTGCCGGCAGACACGATGTTCCATGGAACCGCACGCCAGAAATACGATGTGGCACTCTGCATGTATCACGATCAGGCACTTATCCCGGCCAAAATGCTGGGATTTGACGATGCAGTGAATGTAACACTGGGATTACCGTTTATACGGACATCGCCTGACCATGGTACTGCCTATGACATTGCGGGCAGTGGCAAGGCAAACCCGTCCAGTTTTATCGCAGCCCTCAGAATGGCCGCTGAAATGGCAGAGAAGTCTTGACTGCAATAGATGGTTTGCCACCCCTGCGGGAAGTCATTCAGAAGCATGGCCTCGGAGCCAAGAAATCTCTGGGACAAAATTTTCTTCTCGATCTCAACCTTACTAGCCGCATTGCTCGCAGTGCCGGCTCGCTGGAAGGATATGACATCATAGAAGTTGGCCCGGGCCCGGGCGGTTTAACGCGGGCATTACTTGCATGTGGTGCAGAACGAGTAATCGCAGTAGAGCGGGACAACCGATGTATTGAGGCACTGGAGGAAATTGCCTCGCATTATCCCGGAAAGCTGGAAATTATCGAAGGGGATGCGTTACAGACAAATTGGGAAGAACTGGTCTCCAGAAAAGCCCGGATCGTTGCCAACCTGCCTTACAACATCGCAACGCCCTTACTTACCGGGTGGCTGGGTGGAGAAGGATGGCCCCCCTTTTTCACTTCCCTGACACTCATGTTCCAAAAGGAAGTTGCCGAACGCATCTGCGCACAGCCGGGCGATAAACAATATGGACGGCTTGGCGTCTTGTGTGGTTGGCGGACAATTGCCCAAAAAGCATTTGATGTTTCGCCAAAAGCGTTCACACCACCACCGAAGGTTACTTCCTCCATCGTTCATCTGGAGCCGGTCGAAAATCCGCTGGAGTGTAACCTGAAACATCTGGAGAAAGTCACCAAAGCTGCGTTCGGACAACGCAGAAAGATGCTCAGGGCCAGCCTCAAGCCGCTTGGAGGAGAAGACCTGCTTCAAAAAGCCGGTATTGATCCGACAAAACGGGCTGAGGAAATCAGCATTGAAGCATTTGTCCGGCTGGCAAACCTCATCTGAAACTGACACCGTCAGAACAGATATAAGCGCTTGAACTGGCCCACCTTCAAACAGTTTCATTGTCCTTGCGGTTCAACTGTGAAAATATAATCGGGAATTCTTGCTGCAAGGAGGATGCAATCCCATGACAGATGTGACGTTATTGGAAAATGGGCAGG
>JBCCYR010000131.1:0-6985 GCA_039189355.1 Pseudomonadota bacterium | reverse complement strand
TCGACTGTCTCTGCTGCCAAGTCATCACGGATAGTCAAAAAGAAGTTCGCATCCCGGGCCAGACCTTTTAACGCAATAAGCGAAGGTTCCTTGCAATCAAGCCTGCCCATGTTCGAGACCGGGCCATCTGCAAATACACTCTTGCCTTTCTTTATACTGGCCTGAAGCGCTGGCGCTGCATCAGGTTCCACCACCGTGATGAAGGGTTTGTCGCCCCAGACATGACGAAAATAGGCAGCCATTGCACCTGCAAGACCGCCGACCCCAGCCTGCAGGAAAATATGACTTGGTACATCGGCCATTTGTTCAACGATTTCATGTGCGGCAACAAGGTAACCTTCCATCAACCTGTGGGGCAGATCAAAATATCCTTCCCAGGAACTATCAGAGAGAAGTATGAACCCCTCATCTTTTGCAGCCTTGCTTGCTGCAGCCATACTCGCTTCATAGTCAGCCCCTTCAACGCGAACCTCTGCACCTTTATCCCGCAGTCTGTCCGCAAACGCGGCTGGTACGGTCTCGGCCAGATAAATGACCGAGTTTGCACCAAACACTTTTGCGCCTGCTGCAACCGAAAGCCCGTGATTACCGGCACTGGCTGTCACGTAGGTTCTACCTTCAAGCGCTTTCGACAAATCATCCTTGCCGGTCTCTGCGGCCTCGTGCGCAATCACATACGCAGCACCCAGCGCCTTGAAACTCCCCATTTCCATGCGGTTGGTTTCATTTTTCAAGAAAACCTTGGCCACGCCAGCTTCCAAGGCCAATTCAGGGTTTTCAACCAGTGCTGTTTGCTTGTGTGCAGGGCATTGCTCAAGCAACTTTTCCGGCGCATGAGCATTTATGGATGGAACGGGTGTTCCCAACGGTGTTTCACTTTCCAGCACAGAACCAAAGTGTGAATTTTTCAGGATACCCATATATGCCTCTCCATATCTTGCCCCGGAAAGTATCAATGAAAACAGTGCTCATCAATAAAGCAGGTTGAATTTTGCCCTGAAACCCGAACTCTAAATGTGAACAATTGTCCGAACTCTGAAACCAGATTGAAACACAATTCAGGCTTCAGGAAATACACCTGAAACAGACACCGTATATTCAGTTGCCAAACACTAAACTGGAGAAAACTGATGATTATACGTATCTGGCAAGGTTGGACAAAACCTGAAAACGCAGACGCCTACGAGAAACTTCTCAAAACAAGGATCTGGCCTGAAATTAGAGCCAAGGGCATTCCCGGATTGTTGAGGATCGAACTTTTTCGCCTGGAGACACCAAACGAGACGGAGTTCATGACCTTGTTTCGCTTCGACAACATGGACAGCGTAAGGCTGATGACTGGCGGCGCCGCTGAAACCGCCTACGTCCCGGAATGTGCCCGTCTGGTACTTAGCCGTTTCGACCATACTGCCCGCCATTTTCAGACAACAGGCTAGCGGTAGTTTGGTTACAGGTTTCGCTTCTTCTATATTGGCGAAATGTCGCCCTTTTCCCAGCCTTCTTTTGTCTCTGACACATAGTCTGAATATCGACCATTGCTAATTGCTTCCCGGGCACCAGCCATCACCTGTTGATAGTAATGCAGGTTGTTCCAGGTTAGCAGCATGCCGCCGAGAGCCTCGTTGCATTTGACCAGATGATGCAGATAGGCTCTCGAATAATCGCGAGCGGCAGGGCAATCAGATGTTTCATCCAATGGCCTCGGATCTTCCGCATGGCGGGCATTTTTGAGGTTGATCTTGCCAAATCTGGTAAAAGCCTGGCCGTGGCGCCCTGCCCGTGTTGGCATTACACAATCAAACATGTCGACACCGCGGGCAATGCTTTCAAGCAAATCATCAGGAGTACCCACTCCCATGAGATAACGCGGTTTGGTTTCCGGTAGTGCCGGACAGGTATAATCGAGAACCTGCAACATGACTTCCTGCGGTTCACCGACAGCAAGACCGCCTATGGAATACCCCTTCAAGTCCATCGCAGAAAGTTCCGAGGCAGATTTCAGGCGCAGGCGCTCATTATCGCCACCCTGCACTATCCCGAACATGGCGCGTTCCGGTTGCTTGCCAAATGCCGTCGCGGACCGTTCCGCCCAACGCAACGACAGTTCCATGGCGCGTTCCATTTCGTCGACAGGTGCGGGCAAGGCAATGCATTCATCAAGTTGCATCTTTATATCGGCACCAAGCAACCCTTGTATTTCGATCGACCGTTCCGGACTAAGAAAATGCTTTGCACCGTCCACATGCGACTGAAATGTGACACCCTCTTCCGTCATCTTGCGCAAGGAGGCGAGTGACATGACCTGAAAGCCGCCAGAATCCATCAGGATCGGCCCTTGCCATCCACCAAATTTATGAAGACCACCAAGTTTCGCCACCCGCTCGGCACCCGGACGCAACATCAGGTGATAGGTATTGCCAAGAATGATATCCGCACCAAGTTCACGGACCTGGTCCATATACATGGCCTTGACTGTGCCTGCGGTGCCCACCGGCATGAATGCAGGTGTACGCACATCACCACGCGAGGTATGGATCACCCCGTGCCTAGCATTGGCATCCGTTGCCAAAACTTCAAATGAAAAGGGAACACTCATGGCTGGCGGTATAACAGGCTAGAGTCGCCGTAGGAATAGAAACGATAGCCGTTTTCTATCGCGTGTTTGTAAGCAGCCTGCATGGTTTCCAGACCGCTGAATGCCGAAACCAGCATAAAAAGCGTGGACTTGGGGAGGTGGAAATTGGTCATCAGCATGTCTATTGCCTTGAACCTGTAACCGGGCGTGATAAAAATATCCGTATTCCCTTCCCAAGGTTCGACAGTACCGTCTTCTTTTGCAGCACTTTCAATCAACCTTAGAGAAGTGGTGCCCACGCAAAGCAGCCTTCCACCTCTGGCCCTGGCTGCGTTGATTGCATCTGCAACATCTTCGCCAACAACTCCCCATTCCGAATGCATGGTGTGTTCGTCTGTATCCTCTACCTTGACAGGCAAAAACGTGCCGGGACCCACATGAAGTGTCACATATTTCAGAAGAATGCCTTTTTCTTCAAGTGTTTGCATAAGTTCAGATGTAAAATGCAGACCCGCCGTAGGGGCAGCTACTGCGCCCTCTTCACGGGCATACATGGTCTGGTAATCGGAGAAATCCTTTTCATCCGCACTGCGCTTGCCTGCTATGTATGGTGGCAGAGGCATGGAACCGACCTGCATCAGCATTTCATCAAAGGCTGCACCGGAAAGATCAAATTTCAGTTCAACATTCCCGGATTCATCCTTGTCTTTCACCGTGCAATCAAGCGCTCCGGCAACACAGGAAGTATTGGATGAGCTAAAGCGTATACGATCCCCTTGCTTCAGCTTCTTTGCCCCCTTGGCGAAGCAAAGCCAGGTATCCGAAGAAAGACGTGTATGTAGCGTTGCGGAAATCCGGGCAGTCGCTCCATCCCGGTTACGGACACCTTCCAATTGGGTCGGCACAACCTTCGTGTCGTTGAAAACCATTACATCGCCCGGATTCAAAAGGTCCGGCAAATCGCGAACCACAACATCAGACAAGTTCTGGTCAACAACCAGCATTTTCGCCATGTCCCGCGGGCTTGCCGGACGCAAGGCAATGCTCTCCTCGGGGAGATCAAAGTCAAACAGGTCTACGCGCACAAAAAAGCCCTCGCCAATCGACAAGGGCTTTCGGTATTCAAGTTTTGCCGCGATTACAAGTCTGCAGCCACTTTCATGCTGACAATATGATCAGGGTCTTGAACCGGCTCACCGCGCTTGATCGCATCGACATTTTCCATGCCCTCGATCACCTGCCCCCAAACGGTGTACTGGCGATCAAGAAACCCTGCCTCGTCAAAACAGATGAAGAACTGCGAATTGGCCGAATTTGGGCTTTGCGCACGCGCCATGGAACACGTACCGCGCCCGTGGTGTTCATCGTTGAACTCGGCTTCCAGGTCAGGCTTTGAAGAACCGCCTGTGCCGCGCCCATGCGGACATCCGCATTGCGCCATGAAACCATCGATCACGCGGTGGAAGACAATATCGTCATAGAAACCTTCACGAGCCAGTTCCTTGATGCGGGCCACGTGATTGGGTGCCACTTCCGGCTTGCATTCGATCACCACCTGCCCCTTGGTTGTCTCCATTACGATTGTGTTTTCAGGATCTTTATAATCCGCCATATCGTTATTTCCTTTTATTGATGATTAAAACTTGTCTGCGGTGCGCATCTTGACGATCTTGTCAGGATCAGTAACCGCACCATTCTGCGCACGGCTACCTTTCTTGATCGCATCCACAAATTCCATTCCCTTGGTCACTTTTCCAAATACGGTATACTCGTTGTTCAGGAAATGCCCTTCGGCAAACATGATGAAGAACTGGGAGTTCGCACTGTTAGGGCTTTGGGAGCGCGCCATTCCGAGTACACCCCGGTCAAACGGTTCCGGTGTAAACTCTGCCTGCAAATCCGGAAGATCAGATTTTCCACGGCCCGTGCCCGTGGGATCACCAGACTGGGCCATGAAACCATCAATAACACGGTGGAAAACAATCCCGTCATAAAAGCCCTGGTTGGCAAGTGTCGTAATTCTCTCCACATGCTTGGGAGCGAGATCGGGACGGAGTTCAATCTCCACCGTTCCATCTTTGAGCTGCAGCATGAGTGTGTTTGAAGCCGCAAATACTGTTGCGGTCATTAGAAAGAGCCCAGCCATGAAGCTGGATACGAATTTGGTCATGTATTTCATGAAAATCTCTCAGGTTGGAAGCTGACAGGTCAGCCGAGCTTTAATTTCAATGCATCATCTACTGCAGGTGGCACAAAAGGCGAGACATCACCACCCATTTTTGCAATCTGACGCACCAATGTGGCAGTAATGGCACGCACCATTGGGCTTGCGGGTAAAAATACCGTCGTCAGGCCCGGTGCCATGGTTCCGTTCATGCCGGCCATCTGCATTTCGTAATCAAGGTCGGTTCCATCGCGCAGCCCCCTGATCAGGATGGATGCACCTGCACTCTGGGCAGCATCAACGACCAGATTGTCAAATGATTCGACGGATACGTCGATATCATGGTCAGAAGCCACTTGCTGAATAAGATGAGAACGTTCTTCAAAGGAAAACATCGGTGTTTTGCCCGGGTGAATGCCAATCCCGATCACAAGCTTGTCAGCCAGTGTGGCTGCCTGTATCAGCACATCAAGATGTCCATTGGTCATAGGGTCAAAAGAACCCGGATAGTAGGCTATTCTTGTCATACGCCCCTTTTGTCACGGGATCTGATGAGTGGCAAGCCACTGTTAAAGTCTAACATGTGCGAAAATGCACAGAATTATCTCACATCTTCCTACATGGTTGTGAAGAGAGTTTGGTTTACAATCATAGTGATTGACCTACCTACTCAGTAACGAAAGGAAAACCCATGATCTTTTTGGCACTGACATTTGCAATGACCGCTACCTTGTCTGTTATCGCACTTCACATGACAGAGACCGAAAACCTGACAAGAAAAGTGCGTCAGATGAAACGGGTCAAATCCGAGCGCTTCGCTTCACTCTAGGATAGCGACTTTACAAACCGCACCAATTGTCTGGCGACGTCTTCGCCAGCTTCCAGCAACAACGAGTGCTTGTACTCAGGCAGAACAACCAGTTCTGCATTTTGCATCGCTTGGACTATCACCTTATTGAGCCGTGGTGGGCAGCCACCATCATTCTCTCCGGTGAGAACCAGAGACGGATGGGAAATTTCGTGCAACCACGACGACATTTCAAAAGTCGCATAAATCCTGAATACATTGAGAAATACATCCGGATTGGTGGCGATAACCTGATCAAGCCGTCGATCCACAATGTCCGGGTGATTGTCCAGAAACCTGTCTGTAAACCAACGGTTTGTAAGTGTTGACAGAATATCTGGGATTCCATCCCTTTCCATTGCTTCGACAACACCCAGAACCTTTTTGCTGTCGTCAGGCGTCCTAAAAGCTGCGGTAGACAACAAACCAAGGGATAATACACGTTGAGGATATTGCCGCGCATATGCAGGACCGATCATTCCACCCAGTGAATGCCCGGCAAAATGCGCCTGCTCAATCCCTGCGCGCTCACGAACACGTTCGAGATCATTTACCAGTTCATCCATGCCAAATGTGGTGGATGGCACAGGCGAAGCCCCATGACCACGCAGGTCATACGTCACAACAGTAAAATGATTTTTCAGGACAGGAAGTGCAAAGCGCCAGGTATCCCGCGCCGCGCCAATACCATGTATCAAGATGAGCGGAGGCCCCTCGCCATCAATCGAATACTCGCAATCCATTGCATCCATCATCAGGCTGTCAGGGTATTTGGACGCTTGGAGAAATGCGGCATTACCTCTTCTGCAAAACACTGGATGCATTCAAGCGTTTCACTTGCATCGCAACCAAAATTCACATTGAGGATAACCCGGTCAATTCCCAGCTCCTGGTATGGTGCCAGCTTGTCGATCATTTCCTGAGGCGTGCATATCAAAAGGCTGTCTGCAAGTTCATCAATCGACTGTTTGCGCGGCAATGGCCGGATCATGCCGGCATCAACAATTCCGGGGCCTGTAAAAACATTATCAAACCGACTGTAATACGAATGCGCTGTTTCAATTTTCCGTTGCCGCTCACTTGCAGTGCGTGAAACATAAGCAACACGCGACAGCGTAAGCGTCAAATGCTGGCCGACCGAGCCCAATTCATCCTTGCCCCGGTTGAAGCTGCCAACCTGATCCACGAGCAGTTGATGGTTTCCGGCAAGCGGAGTTGTCTGGATATGAAACCCGCGTTTTGTGCAATGATAGATGCCTTCAGGGTTCATGACCGCCATCATCATCTGCGGTCCGCCGGCACGAACCGGACGCGGCATGATGGTTATTGGCTCAAACTGATAGTATTTTCCGTCCCATGACACTTCTTCTTCAGAAAGCAAGGCCTTTAAAACATCGAG
>JBCCYR010000130.1:0-6993 GCA_039189355.1 Pseudomonadota bacterium | reverse complement strand
GAGGCCGGTGCCGGTGTGGCTGCAATTTCCTCCTCATGTTCCTGCTTTGCACGCATTCGCTCCTGTTCAACCATGCGTGCAGCCTTGACCAGCTGTTCACCGGCGGATATGTGCGGATTGTCTTGCATTTCTTCCAGCTCTGCTTCCAGAGGCTCATCGACCATCCCTGAAACCGGCTGCATTTGCGCTTGCAATGGTTCAGCCAGTGCAGGTCTATCCAATACACCTTCTACGGGTGCCTGTTCGGGAACAGGAGCCGGGTTTTGTGCGGCCGGGGCAGGTGCATTCAGATTGCCGATGCTTGTTTCAAGTGAGCCAAGGCGATCAACAATCAGGTTCATTGTTTCCCTGATGTCATCAAGGGGAACTTCTGCACTACTGGCTGGTGATACGGATTCATTCAACCTCTGAATGTCCTGATGAAGTGCGGTAATAATCTCCGGGTCCACGGATGAGCCATTTACCGGCATTTCCTGAATTACGCGGCGCAAGGCTTCTTCTGCAGCACCTGCGGCAAGCTCGATGCTGATATCGCGGCTGGCACCAAGTTGCTGTTCGATATTTCCTAGGCTTTCCGTAATCGGATCAAGGTTCGGCAGCGATGCGGAAAAACTACCCAACTGTTCAGAAATCCCGCTTATCTGTTCGTGCAGGGATTGCAACAGGCCAGCATCGGTTTCAACCCGGTCAGCCGAGGTGATTTGATCAACCCGTTCAATGAGTTGATTCACACGGCCAAGCATTTCGGGATCGCTGACCGGATCACTGGAAACCGGAGTGGCTGCAGCAACTGCCACGCTGTCAACTTTTTCTCCAAGTTTTTGCAGTTCAGTTGCGAGCCCGTCGAGATCAGGTTCCGGTTTGCCAAGCTGGTCGGTTATCCGTGCCTCGATTTGCGCCAAACGGTCTTCTAGCCCGCTAAAATCAACAGGTTCTGGTTGCGGAATTTCTCGCGTTGCAAGTACATCCAATCTTTCAAGCAGTGCTGAATTGCTTCCTGCTTGCGTTTCATCAACACTGCCTGTTGAAACCACCGCCAGGTTTTCGACTTTTTCTCCAAGGTTTTTGACTTCTGCAAACAGTTCATCAAAGGAAGGGGCTGTCTCTCCCGCATTTTTTTCAAACCGGGCTTCCAGTTGGCGCAGTGCATTGCCTGTTTCCGTAAAGTGGTTTTCTATCCAGCTTAAATCAGGTGCTTCCGGTGTTGGAACTTCCCGGGCTGCCAAAACATCAAGTTCACGCGACAAATCGATCAGTCTTGCTTCAATCCGGTCAAGATTGTCAGTCGCTGTATCAACCGATGACAGTGCAACAATGGCGCGATTGACCTCCTCAAGCTGCATCTCCAGACGTGAAAGATCGGGCGCAGGAACACTGATTTCCTTGCCAGCCATTGAAGCAATCGCCTTTTCAACGCCAGCAAGCTGGGATTGAAGCTGTTCACTCCCCTCACTTCGAGGCTGATTCTCCATGGCGGAAAGTGATACGGCCAACTGATCGATTTTGTGGGCCAAACCGGCATAGCTGGTTTCAACAGCGTTCAGAAAGTTGTCTGCCGGTTCATTGTTTGATCGCACCAGGGATTGCATTTCCCGGACCTGATTAATGATATCCGCATGACTGGCTTCAACAGCTTTCGCGTATGCAGACGGATCAATTTCAGGTTTTTCAACTGTACTAAGGCGTGACAGAATCTGCTGATAATTCTGGTCAATCGCGTCTTTCAAAACATCAATCTGGGAAGGTTGGACGCTGTTTTGCTGGAAACCGTCAAATGCGGCATTCAAGTCATGCACCGAATTGGCCAGTGCACCCAACTGTTTTACAACAAGTTCATTTTCGGAGCGGTCTTGTTTGCGGGCAGCCTGTGCCTGCATCATCATGTTCAGTTTCGTGGATAAGGTTTCCAGATTGGACCTCAGGCCCTGCAATTGCTGGCTCTGCACGCCTTGATGCTCTGCAGTGTTCGCAGGGTGATGCATGTCAGTGTGCGGAAAGGCTTGTGCGAATCCTGGATATGGCTGTACGGGATGGGGATAGCCGTATGGCGACGGATAACCCGGCCCTGCAACAGGCGGTGGCGGGCCGTACGGATTGAACCGCTGCTGAATCTGGTCTGCATGCGCCATGATCTCGGAGTTCGCATGATATGCAGAATATGCTTCCGGATTTGCTCCCCGAGAGCTCGAAACATTATTCAACAACGACTTTGATTTGCGCATAAACTCAGGCCCGTTTCGTATAAGTACGCCTCCGAACAGATTCGGAATCCCACACAACAGGTTTCACAAAACAGGGTAAACAATGCGTTAATTTATGTTTCTGAAAGACGTTTCACGCGATCACTTTATGTGCGTTAACACTTTTTTCGGGTAATGATTAATCGTTCACATATTCCCTTGGGTTAAATTGGATACTAGATACTAAATGACAAACCAGTGCAGGTTTCCAATCAGCTGCAACTATGCTAACGGATTCCTGCTGGGGTAAATTACGGAATAACAAAACATGTCTGAACTGGTGACGGCACGATTGGTGCTCGAAACAATCTCAACCATGATTCCATGTGAAATTCATGAGGCCAAGGAGTATTACCGGATTGGTGATCTTGCACGTGAATTTGAGGTCAGCCTGCGCACACTGCGTTTCTATGAAGACAGGGGCCTTCTTCACCCAAAACGTTCCGGATCGACACATCTTTACACACGAAAAGACCGCAAGAGACTGAAAATTATTCTTCTCATCAAGAGCTTAGGGTTCTCGCTCGTCGATATCGAAGAAATGCTCAAACTGTATGACAGTGATCAGAACAACGACGGTCCCGATACAATTCTGGGCAAGTTTTCACAGCAGCTGAAAGTTCTCGAGTCCCAGAAAGCGGATATTGAACGCGCCATCAGCGATATTGAAGATGCCACAAGACGCATCCAGGAAATAAACTAGTCACTTTCCATCGCCATTGTCTGGAAAAATGTGCAAAAAGTCACATTTCATTCTAGTGAGAATATTGCAATTTTATTTTTGACATTTACGTCAACGTAAGAATTTGCTATTCGACTCAAAATTGTGATGTTGCCTGACTGGCAACAACGCCCCTTATAGTTTTAAATAATTCCAATGCTGAGCGTTTCTTGAGGAGGAAACCCCATGCCAAGCTACACAGCCCCCGTTAACGACACCCTTTATGTGTTGAATGATGTTCTCAACATTGAACGTTATAACAACCTGCCCGGTTTTGAAGAAGCAACGCCTGACATGGTGGAAGCCATTCTGGGTGAAGCTGCAAAAATTTGTGAAGAAATCATGCAACCGATAAACCTTTCGGGCGATCAGGAAGGCTGCACCCGTCATGAAGATGGTTCGGTAACGACACCGAAAGGCTTCAAAGAAGCATACAACGCATACCGTGAAGGCGGCTGGATGGGTTTGGCAGCAGACCCTGAATATGGCGGTCAGGGCCTCCCTTACACGCTGCATACTGCCGTAGGCGAATATCTTTCATCATCAAACCAGGCATTTGCGATGTATCCGGGCCTGACCCAGGGCGCAATCGCTGCGCTGCAAGTTCATGGATCCGCTGAAATCAAGCAGAAGTACCTTCCAAACATGATTGAAGGTTCATGGACAGGCACAATGAACCTGACGGAACCCCATTGTGGTACCGATCTTGGTCTCCTGCGCACCAAAGCAGTTCCTCAAGGGGATGGTTCCTACAAAATTTCCGGCCAGAAAATCTTTATCTCAGCCGGCGAACATGACCTTTCAGAAAACATTATTCATCTGGTTCTCGCACGCATTGAAGGTGCGCCGGACGGTGTTAAAGGCATTTCACTATTTGTGGTGCCCAAATACCATGTTTCCGATGATGGTTCGCTGGGCGAGCGCAATGGCGTGGTCTGCGGTTCAATCGAAGAGAAAATGGGCATCCACGGAAATGCTACCTGTGTTCTCAATTATGATGATGCTGTCGGCTACCTGATCGGCGAAGAAAACAAGGGCCTCAAGGCAATGTTTATCATGATGAACGAAGCCCGTCTTGGCGTTGGATTGCAAGGTCTTGCCCAGTCTGAAGCCGCTTATCAAAATGCAGCAATTTATGCGAAGGAACGCATTCAGGGCCGCGCCCTGACCGGCCCTGCGGAACCTGAAAAGAAAGCAGACCCGCTGCTTGTACATCCGGATATCCGCCGCATGCTTCTCAACATCAAGTCTTTCAATGAAGCAGGGCGCGCGCTGATGCTGTGGACTGCCCTGAAAGGTGACATTTCACATCGTGGACTGAGCGACGAGGATCGTGAAGCAGCCGACGACCTGATGGGGCTTCTTACCCCGATCGTAAAAGGTGTACTGACTGACATTGGTTTCCAGAATTGTGTCAATGCCCAGCAAGTATTTGGCGGGCATGGCTATATTGAAGAATGGGGCATGAGCCAGTTTGTTCGCGATGCCCGGATTGCACAAATCTATGAAGGTGCAAACGGTATCCAGGCACTTGACCTTGTTGGCCGCAAGCTTCCGCTCAATGGCGGTCGCGCCATGCGTGCATTCATGGAAGAAGTCAACGGCTTCACCAAAAGGCACATGGAAAACGAAGCCATGCAGCCTTACACCAAACCGGTCCGGGAAGGTGTGAAGGCACTGGAAGCCGCAACCCTGTGGCTGATGCAGAACGGCATGAAAAATCCGAACAATGCCGGCGCTGCTTCCATGGACTTCATGCATCTCTTCGGTCTTGTTGCGCTTGGCTACATGTGGGGCCTGATGGCCGAGAAATCACAGGAAGCGCTCAAGGAAGGGGCCAACGGTTCTTCTGAATTCCACGAGAACAAGCTGATGACCGGCAAGTATTTCATGGATCGTGTGATGCCTGAATGCGCTGCACACCTGACCCGCATCCAGAGCGGTTCAGACAGCATGATGGCAATGAACGCAGAAGCTTTCTAAGGAGCTTGATCATGCAAGCCGCAGAAGTGCTTTCCTTCCCCAAGCCAGCGTGGATGGATGAAGAGGTTTCACTCGTTTCCGAGATGGCGAACCGTTTCATGGAAAACGAAATCGCTCCTCATTACGAACAGTATGAGAAAGACGAAATCATCCCCCGTTCACAATGGGAAAAAGCAGGAGAAAACGGACTTCTGTGCGCTTCCATGCCGGAGGAATATGGTGGTGCCGGGGGTACTTATGCCCATGAAGCGGCCATTATCGAAGCGATTGGCAACAATGGTGTAGACGGTTTCGGCATTGCGCTTCATTCCGGAATTGTTGCACCTTACATTCTTCACTACGGGTCGGAAGAACAGAAGCAGAAATGGCTGCCTCGCATGGCAAGCGGTGAGTTGATTGGCGCGATTGCCATGACCGAACCTGCTGCCGGTTCCGATCTTCAGGGCGTCAAGACAACTGCTGTTCGTGACGGCAACCAATACCGGATCAACGGTTCCAAGACATTCATCACCAACGGCCAGAATGCCAACCTGATTTTGCTCGTTGCCAAAACCGATCCAACACAAGGTGCCAAGGGAACTTCACTGATCGTTATTGAAACAGATGAAGTTAAAGGTTTTGAACGAGGCCGCAATCTTGACAAGATCGGCTACAAGGCGAACGATACATCGGAACTGTTCTTCAACGATGTCAAAGTGCCTACTTCCAACCTGGTGGGCACGGAAGAAGGTCAGGGCTTCTACCAGATGATGACAGAGCTTCCACAGGAGCGCCTGATCATCGCCAACCAGGCGATGGCCTCGATTGAACTCGCCCTTGCCCTTACGATTGACTACGTCAAGGAGCGCAAGGCTTTTGGCAAGGCTATCATCGAATTTCAGAACACCCAGTTCAGGCTTGCAGAACTGAAATCCGAAGCCACCATGGCAAAGGCTTTTGTAAACTACTGCGTTGAGCAGCACCTTCAGGGCAATCTTGATACCGCGACTGCTTCCATGGCCAAATATCTGCTCTCTGACCTGCAGGGAAAGGTGACTGACCAGTGCCTGCAAATGTTCGGCGGATACGGTTACATGAATGAATATCCGATTGCCCGTCTCTACCGCGATGCCCGTGTGCAGCGGATTTATGGTGGAACCAATGAAGTGATGAAAATCCTGATCTCGAGGACACTGTAATGCCCAAGGGTTACTGGATAGCACATGTCGGTGCTGACGATCCGTCCAGCTTTCACTCAGATGCCTACAAGTCATATGTTTCTGGTGCGGCACCCACTTTTGAACAATTCGGCGGCAGGTTTCTGGCCCGTGGTGGCGGGTTTGAGACCGCCGAAGGTTCAGACCTTGGCTCACGGCATGTGGTTATTGAGTTCCCTTCCCTGGAAGCGGCGCAATCCTGTTATCATTCCCAAGCCTATGCAGATGCGAAACAGCACAGGCAATCCGTTTCCAGTGCAACCATCATTCTGGTCGAAGGCATTGATTGATGGCTGACTACACCCTCAAATGTTTTGTTGAGTCGGGCAACGCCTACAAGGTGGCATTGATGCTGACATTGTGTCAGGCCGACTGGACGAAAGAATGGGTCGACTTCTTCAACGGGGAGACCCGCAGCGGCGCGTTTCGTGAAACAAACGAAATGGGTGAAGTCCCGGTTCTGATTGACCATACACAAAATGACCTGGTTCTGAGCCAGTCCGGCGCAATTCTGCTGCACCTGTCTGACCGGTTCGGCAAATTTGTTTCCGAAAACCGCGCAGATGAGTTGCAGATGATGCGCTGGATGTTTTTCGACAATCACAAGCTGACGAGCTATGTCGCAACATACCGTTTCATGAGCCGATTCATGAAAAAGGAAGGTGAGCCTGAAACCGAATTTCTGAAAGGTCGGGCAATGAGCGCGCTCAAGGTACTGGACGTGCACCTTCAGAAGAATGACTGGATGGCCGGAGGTCAACCTACACTCGCGGACATTTCGATCTGCGGATACCTGTTCTGGCCCGATCACATTGGTGTCACTTGGGATGACTACTCTGGCATCAAATCTTGG
>JBCCYR010000129.1:0-7000 GCA_039189355.1 Pseudomonadota bacterium | reverse complement strand
GAAACCGGTGGTTCCTCCCTGAAAGGTTTGATTATTCTTGCGGATTTGCGTGGCGCTGCAGTTTCGGGAGGAGAATCCGTGATTTTCTTTGCAGGGCGTTCCGTAATTATAGCCCTGTTACTATGAAGCGGCTTTGCTGTTCGCTTCACCTTTTCCCAGAGTTCCCGATCTTTGCTCCGGTCCTTTGACATTATCTCTCTCTTGGATGAAAGATGATAAACTCTGTGTCATGCCGGACTGAACCTGCAATTATGCCGGCCTCCTGACCCGACCCGATAAAAATATCACCCCGTTTTGGCCCGACAATTGCTGAACCTGTATCCTGGGCGATCATCAATCTGCGGAACGGTTTTGTGTCAGACGGTAGGGGTTTTTCTGTTGAGATCCAGACCGGTGTTCCATAGGCATGCAGATTTTTATCCACCGCCAGACTGCGACCGGGTGTGAGCTGCACACCGGCGGCAGCGATGGGACCGAACTCTGGTTCATGACCTTCAACTTCCGTGAAAAAAATGAATGAACGATTTTCATGCAATATGCCCAAGGCGCGTTCATTGTCTTCTTCAAGCCAGGCACGGATGTTGACCATGTTTGCCTGTTCGAGTGGCATCACGCCACGATCAACCAGCAATTTTCCGATGGATGTATACGGGTGACCTGTTTTTCCTGCATAGGAAACACGTGCGCTAGAACCATCGGTGAGCAGTAATCGCGCCGATCCCTGAACATGAATGTAAAAACCTTCAATGGCTGATTTAAGCCAAAAAAGTTCCAGAGCATGATCTTTCAGCGCACCGGAATCGATCTGGCCCCGGTCAAAGTATTCCACCAATCCGTCTTCAGTCTGGCGGGCGTATTCAAGTTCACCCGAAAAATCGTCCGGACGGTTATCCGCATCCAGCTTCACCAAGTCTTCTGGTCTGCGGTAAAGGGGATAGGAGAATTCTGGTGTCGGAACCCTTGAGGCTTCGACTTCCGGCTCAAAGTAAGCAGTTACAAACCCCTGTTTACCCTGCGATGAAAACGGTTGGAAGTTTTCCTCAAAAAACTGTTTCGCCTTGGCGTTGTTCATTTGCGAAATATCGAGTGCCAGTGACTTTCGGGCAGTTTCGATAAGACCGTCTGGCGTTTGAACTGCCTGACGGCTTACATATGCCTTTTCTTCAAAAGCCCGGGCAGACATTCTGAAACACGAAAAAGCTGCCAGATGATCATCCTGCTGCCATCCTTCCAGAGTTTCAAAGGATACAGGCTTCCAATCCGGCAAAAGATCAACCCTCAGCTTCTGTCGCTACCAGTTTCCAGTTCGGATCACGTGACTGGGTATTGCGGGAAAATGTCCAGATATCTGTTACCCTTACAACTTCATTTTCATCGCCATCAATTAGATTGTTGTCCTTGTCATAGGTTGCGGAGACAATCTGGGATTCGAACCGCACAGTTACATTGGCATTGTTGTCACTGAGTTCTGCATTCCTGATTTTAGAAGAATCAATGCCAACAAATGACGATTTGACTGTTTCGCCATTGTTTGCACGGTCATTAATGACCGATTCAAAACCCGAAAATACTTCGCTTGAGAGAAGATTGCGCAATGAACGTTTGTCGCCATCGGCAAATGCATTGACAATCATCTCATATGCCATATTAGCTCCACCCAGAAATTCCTTCGGGCTGAAATTTGCATCGGCAGACAGAATTTCTTTCAATCCCTTATTCAGCTTAGTGCGTGGCTTTGCAATCTGGTCTATTTCGGCAACTTTCTGGTTTTTTTCTTCCACTTCAACATTCCCGTCACCGTCGCGTCTTGGAAGCTTGACTACATTGTCTGTTCCCGCCTCATCCTCGGCAGAAGCATCACGTTTTGACATTCTGTCGAAGAAATCCTCAGGTTTCTGATGTCCAGTGCGTTGCCCCAATACGGACCTTAGACGCAACAATATGAACACCGCAATCGCGATTGTTATGACCGTAGTGAGATCGAGAAATTCCATGTTTAAACCAATGTTATATGAGTCGAGTTCTATATAGTTCGGTTGGAAAGCATTGCAAAGATAGTCATTCACATTGCTAACCAGAGTACCTACATCATAGTGAATATATTCAAATCAAGGAAGTTTCATGCCGTTTGGCCTAATACCGTTTTTGTTACTTTTCATTCCGATCCTTGAAATCGCGGTTTTTATACTCGTTGGTGGACAAATCGGCATAATCCCAACACTGGGAATGATTCTGCTCACAGCAATTCTCGGCTCAATTCTTTTGCGTGTACAGGGTTTTGGCATATTAAGCCGAATCCAGCAGAAAACTGAAGTCGGCGAATTGCCTGGTGAGGATTTGGTCAATGGTGTGATGATCATGATTGCAGGTGTTTTGTTGCTGACGCCCGGATTTGTAACGGATGCCATCGGTTTCCTGCTTTTCTTTCCACCATTCAGAAAATTTCTTTGGACCTCACTCGCATCAAAAGTGGTTATTCGCACGCAGGGTTCTTTTCACGAGGCATATCGGGAACAAAACAGTCAGCAGCAAGACAATGTTGTCGACCTTGATCCTTCAGAATTTTCTGAAAAGCCCAATCCTGACAGCCCATGGAATAAAAATTAGCTAGATGAATGACTGTCAGCTTTGATGCTTGTAGCCAGACCTAAGACATGCTAGCGACTTCGAAACTTTCTCCGTCAGGAGATGATAATTCGTATTAAGGATCGGGATTGAAAATGGCTAAAAAACCAGCGGCAGGCAAAGCTGAAGAAAACGGCGCGACAGAGGAAAAAATGGTGCCGCAGATGAACGTGCTTGCACAGTACATCAAAGATTTTTCCTTTGAAAATCCTCATGCACCAAATTCACTCCGTCCTCGTGATAAAGCGCCTGAAATTTCGATCAACATCAATGTTAACCCGAATCCGCTTTCAGAGACTGACTTTGAAGTTGAGCTGAAACTTGATGCAAATGCCAAGGACGGCGATGAAGTAATGTTCAACGTCGAGCTTGTTTACGCGGGTGTTTTCCGTATCCAGGGAATTGCCAAAGAGGCTTTGCAGGCGGCTGTTTTGATTGAATGCCCACGGATGCTGTTTCCGTTTGCACGCCAGATTATTGCTGATGCCACGCGCAATGGCAGCTTTCCTCCGCTGATGATTGATCCGGTAGATTTTGCAGGACTGTTTCGCCAACGAATGGCAGAAGCGCAGTCTCAGTAGCAGGAAACCCAAGCTGACGCTTAAGAACAATCAGTACGTTCCTATTTGCTTCCAAATCGGATTGTCCCCGAGGGTTTCAACAAATTCCTCGTGACGTTTTATATCATCAGGAGTCAACCTTGAGGGCAGCGGTCTGGAACGTGGCTTGATTACCACTCTCTCGGTATTTGAAGTCTGAACGCCTGAAACTGCTTCTCTCTGGGAATGCTCAAGCACAAGCGAGGCCTGCTTGCCACCAAGCAGTTCCATATAAACTTCCGCAAGCAATTCAGAGTCGAGCAATGCACCATGTTTATCGCGGTGCGAATTGTCTATGTTAAACCGTGAGCAAAGTGCATCAAGCGAATTGCGTTGGCCCGGAAATTTCCGCCGTGCAATGAGAAGTGTATCAACGACACGGTCAGTATTGATCAGTGGCTTGCCAATGCGCTCAAGCTCAGCATTCAAAAATCCGAGATCAAATGATGCATTGTGTGCTACAAGTGACCCGGTTCGGAAAAACTGGTCAAATTCCTTGAATGTATCCGCAAACGTGGGTTTGTCATTCAGGAACTCATTGCTTATCCCGTGTACTTCCAGAGCATCGGGATGCACTTCCTTTCCTTCAGGATTAAGGAACATGTGAAAGGTGTTGCCCGTCGGAAAGCGGTTTATCAGTTCAATTGCCCCTATTTCGATAACCCGGTCACCATCCTTCGCACTGAGGCCCGTTGTTTCCGTATCGAATATGATTTCACGCAATTGATCAGTCATTTGCACAGCATAGCAAATGGTGGAAGATCCCGCTGGGAAATAGATGTCATTGCACAGAAATCTGTTTCAGTTTTCTTATGATTTCTTGCACTGCTTCACGTGCTGAAACCATTCCAAGGCTTGTATCTATTATAAAATCAGCACGCTTGCGTTTTTCTTCGTCCGGTATCTGCTTGGCGAGGATTGCCGAAAATTTTTCTTCGGTCATGTCTGGCCGGGACAGAACCCGCTCGCGCTGCACCTCAGCCGGGGCAGAAACGACGATAATTTTGTCAACCCGGTTATATCCGCCGGTTTCAAACAGAAGCGGTATATCCAGCACAACAAGACTTTCCCCACGATCTTCTGCTTTTTGAACAAATTCACGCTCTTTCTGATGAACAAGTGGATGAACGATCATTTCCAGTTTTTTCATGACTTCCGCATTACCTAGGACACGATTGCCGAGTTCCACGCGATTTACGGTCCCGTTTTCAGTAGTTCCCGGAAACGCCTTTTCAATCAACGGAACAGCTTCCCCAGAATAAAGGGCATGAACCGTCGCATCAGCATCATAAACTGGTATGCCTTCCTGTCTGAACATTTCAGAAGTTGTTGACTTGCCCATTCCAATGGATCCGGTGAGGCCAGCCCTGATCATTTGATGTCCAATACATGTCGCCGCAGATCCGGCGTTACTTCCGGCCGCTTGCCAAACCATTTTTCAAACCCCGGCACAGCCTGATGCAGTAACATTCCAAGTCCGTCTATGGCTTTCAAACCCCGCGCTTGTGCAGTAGCAAGGAAAGGCGTCATTAAAGGTGTATAAACAATATCAGTGACAACTGCCGTATCAGAAAGGCCGGATAAATCGGGAAGGTTGCCTGAACCCTGCCCCACCATGCCGAGAGATGTTGTATTCACAACAAAATCCATATCCGGTAACAGTTTTTCGATTTCATCCAGTTTCTTCGAAAAACACGAATTGCCAAAATCATTGGCGAGGTTTTCCGCGCGTTCATACGTTCTATTGGCAATGTTGATTTGTGAAAAGCCTGCTTCAATCAGGGCATAGACAACAGCTCGGGATGCTCCGCCAGCACCAATGACAAGTGCTTTTTCTCCATCACGCCATTGGGAATGGTAATCGTCCAAATTGGCCATGAAACCGTAAGCATCTGTATTGCTGCCATGCAGATGGTCATCCTCGAACCAAAGGGTATTAACTGCGCCGATCGCTCTTGCAGCTGCATCCAGATTTCCGATAAGCCGGAAGGCGGTTTCCTTGTGCGGGATGGTAACGTTCCCACCGACAAATCCATTGGATTTCAGCGCTGCAAGAAACTCTTCAAAATTCCCTTCTTCAACCGCGATAGGTTCATAACTTCCCTCAATTCCGTATTGCTCCAGCCAATAACTGTGCAATGCAGGAGATTTCGAATGGGATATTGGCCAGCCCGTCACGAATGCTTTTGTTTTCATTCTTCAACCAGTTCCAGCTCACGCATTTTGGCCAACAGGGGTAGTACGGGTAACCCAATGATAGAGAAAAAGTCGCCGTCGATTTTTTCAAACAGCTGAACACCCAGCCCTTCTATTTGATATGCACCAACACTTGAAAGAATACCATCGCCAGCTTCTGCCAGATGGCGGCCAACAAATCCCGGATCAAGCTTGCGAAACGTGATCGTGGAAATCTCCACATAAGTCCATAACGTTTCACCATTCCTTACAATTGAGACCGCCGAATTCAACTCGTGTGATTTGCCTGATAATGAAAGCAACCGGCGTCTGGCTGCTTCCATGTTTTCCGGTTTGTGCAACAGCTGGCCTTCGAATGAAAGGGTTTGATCGCATCCGATCACATATGCATCAATGAATTTGTTGGAAACATCCGTTGCTTTTGATATGGCCAGAACTTCTGCAACATCCGGACCGCCCAATCCTGCGTCAAGCAGTGGTTTCTCAATTTCACGTTCATCTATTTCAGCTGCACAGGTTTCAAATGTGATGCCTGCATTGCGAAGCAATTCTGCCCGATGCCTGCTTTGTGAGGCAAGTATGATTTGCTTCATTTTTCTCCAGGTTCCGATTGTTGTTTTGCGATGTGTTTTGCATGTAAGGCAAGAATTGCTGCTGCAGTCTCTTCTATTGATTTTCTTGATACGTCAATCAGGGGCCACCCATGTTTGTTTGCAAGCTTTCTTGCCTGCGCAAGTTCATCTGCAATCGATGCGCGATCTGCGTAAGAAGAACTGTAGTCTGCTGCATTCAATTCAAGCAGACGGTTTTGCCTAACCTGTTGGATACGGTCTGTTGATGCAATCAATGTAACGATTAATGGATGTTTGGCATTGACCACCAAATCGGGCAATTGCATCCCCGGAACCAGAGGGATATTTGCGGTTTTGATACCACGGTTTGCAAGATAAATACTCGTCGGTGTTTTTGATGTCCGACTGATGCCGAGCAGAATGAGGTCAGCTTCTTCAATATTTTCGGGCAACACGCCATCATCGTGTAACAGGGTGAAGTTCAAAGCATCAATGCGGCTGAAATATTCATTATCAAGCGCGTGTTGTGCTCCCACCACACGTTTGGAAGGTTTCCCAAGATAAGACTGAAATGTTTGAAAGATCGGCTCAAGAACAGAAACGCAGGGAGTGCCTATTTCACGGCATTTCTCTTCCAGCAGTTCGGAAAGCTCAGAATCTGCAATCGTGAAGAGAACAATTCCAGGATCGTTCGCAATCATCTCTATGACATTATCGAGTTGCTTTCTGTTTCTCACAAGCGGATAGACATGTTCGATCGGCTGCGTTGATTTGTATTGGGACGTGACCGCACGGGCCGCTGCTATGATCGTCTCACCCGTGGAATCTGAAATTAGATGAAGATGGAAATAGCTGTTGCTTTGATTCAAACTTCTGGTCCGGGCTGTGGAAAAGTGTTCATAAATTTCTTCTTCAGGATTATACGAACAAATTGTGCTTTGAACGCAAAAATTACTCAACAATCCCACTCCTGTATAATGCGGCTTTCACATCCTGTGAATAGCGGGG
>JBCCYR010000128.1:0-7035 GCA_039189355.1 Pseudomonadota bacterium | reverse complement strand
TTTCACTTTACTTTTTTGCGTGTGCATTTCTTGGCTTGGGTAATGGTTTGACTGTCTCTCCCAGTACAGCAGGTGTTTTGTCCATCAAGCCGGAACTGGCAGGTAGTGCGGCTGGTCTAAATGGTGCCTTGGCGGTCGCACTTGGCGCGGTTATGTCTGCAATTGGTGGCGTGCTGTTTACGGAAGCTAATGTCGGATATTCGCTTTTGCTCATGATGCTACTTTTATCTGCTCTTGGATTGCTGGCGACTGTGTTTGTAATGTGGATTGATGCGAAAACTGCCAGCTTGAATGTACGTTAGCGTTTTCATAACCTCGGTTTCTGGATGATGGTTTTCAGTATGAGGTTTTTGTGGTCAGCTGGAAGAACCTTGCATATGAAATTATTCAAAGGGGCAAGGAGTGGAGCTGCGTCATGCTTGATCCCACAGACTATATCGATGTTGATCGTTATCCGGTTGATCAACCGGGAACGGACGCTTTCAGGCAAATGATTGCTTCCATCCAGTCTGAACTGGATCATGATGGATGTGCGGTACTGAAAGGCTTTGTGAAGGCTGAAAAATTACCTGCGCTGGTCGCAGAAGCCGATGATGCCGCGCCTCATGCGCATAATTCCAAAAACCGGACCAACGCCTATTTCAGCCAGGATGACGAGAGCCTTGATCCGTCTCATCCCAGACGCCGGTTCTATGACCGTTCAAATGCCTTTATTCCGGCAGACAATTTTGGCGATGATTCAGCCTTGCGGGCAATTTACGAATGGCCACCGTTTTTTGACTTTGTCCGCGAAGTTCTGGAAGAGCCGGAAGAGAAGTTCTTCCGCTACGCTGACCCGCTTGCAGATGTCATCGTCAATATGGCGGGTGAGGGGAACGGTTTTCCCTGGCATTTTGACACCAACAACTACACGGTAACCCTTGCCATCCAGAACGCGGATGAAGGGGGTGATTTTGAGTATGCAGCTGATATCCGCAAGGGCGATGAAAACTTCGATACTGTACGCGAGGTGCTGGATGGAACATCCGACAAGGTCACGTCATTGAAGCTGGAGCCCGGTGACCTGCAAATCTTCAAGGGCCGCTATTCGCTTCACCGGGTGGCTCCACTCAAGGGTGACACACCGCGCTACGTGGCTATTTTCTCCTATGTAGATGAACCCGGCATGGTCGGTTCTCCCGAGCGCACCAAACAGCTTTATGGCCGGGTCCTTCCCATCCATCTGGAGCGGGCAGGATTGCGGGCCGATAGCTATATGGACTGATTTCTAAAGACTGCCCGCCACGAACAAATCGGCGGCCGTTGGGCTGCAAGCGATCGGGATATCGTGTTGAATTGAAAGCCGGATCAGTGCCAGCAGGTCAGAGTCAAGGGTTCCCGGTCCTTCCGGATCCGCGAAGAAAATGACGGCATCAAGCTCTCCCGTTGCAACCAGGGCGCCCAGTTGCTGGTCACCACCATGGGAGCCGCGTTGGAGACGCTGAATGGAGAGTTCCGGCTCGGCATTCCCAAGCATGGTCCCGGTTCCTCCAGTGCAGACGATCCGGTGACGGTGCAGGGTTTCCGAGTGGCGATTGACCCAGGCAAGCAATTGGGATTTGCGGTTATTATGCGCGACTAAAGCAATACGCCGTGGCGCAGAGGAGTGTTGCCGTGCACGCCCGGTCATCGCAAGAATTGATTGCACCTGCGCCACCAGTCCTTCGCGTGAGGCCGGAAAACTCTCCCGGAACGCAGCTGTACCCACCGTGAACCCTCTCGCACCGGATTCTGCAACCGCAAGAATACGGTCTTCCTGATCAATCGAACCCGCCATGATTACCGGCTTGCTGGTTGCCTGACACACCGCTTTCATCAATTGAGGCACATCGCCTTCGAAACGGTAGGCAAGCAGGTCTAGACCGTGCACGGTTTCAAGATCTCCAAGCCTGCGGGCGCTTTCTGCTATCTCTTCAATCGTTCCGGTCAGAACACTTGGATGACCGACAATCTCTCCGGGAAAGGGATAATACCGTACCGGATGATGGCGGAGCATCGGGGCGACCGCATCAGCACGTGTGCCACCGAGCAGGCAATCGACTTCGAGATCTACCGCTGCCTTGGCGGAGCGCAGTTCACTTTCTTCATCAAGGCTTACGACCTCAAGATAGGCG
This sequence comes from Pseudomonadota bacterium, assembly GCA_039189355.1. Classification (GTDB taxonomy): domain Bacteria; phylum Pseudomonadota; class Alphaproteobacteria; order Rhizobiales; family Rhizobiaceae; genus JAALLB01. The sequence continues at coordinate 4,882 of JBCCYR010000128.1, read as the reverse complement.
CGCCCGCCTGCTGCACGTATGTCGGATGCAAGGCCCTTCAGTTCTTCAAACGGCAAGCCGATATCCTTAAAGCCGATATGGCGCGCGCCGCCTGCCAATACGTCTTCCAGCCGCGCCCGGGCATCGGGGATCGTCCGGTCATCTTCTGTCAGCATGAAAATGAAATCGAACGCCATGGCTGGTTGCCTTTGCTACACGTTGAACTTGAACAGCATGATATCGCCATCCTGTACCACATATTCCTTGCCTTCGTCGCGGGCCTTGCCTGCTTCCTTGGCAGGAACTTCGCCCCCCAATGATACATAATCATCAAAGGCGATGGTCTGGGCACGGATGAAGCCCTTCTCGAAGTCCGTATGGATGACCCCTGCTGCCTGTGGAGCTTTTGAGCCCTGCTTTACTGTCCAGGCGCGGGTTTCTTTCGGGCCGGCAGTAAAATAGGTGATCAGTTCCAGCAGGCGGTAACCAGCCGCGATCAGACGGTCGAGGCCGGATTGTTCAAGCCCGTTCATTTCCAGAAACTCGCTTTGTTCTTCTTCCGGTAGTTGGGCAATTTCCTCTTCGATTGCAGCAGATATGACAACGGTTTGCGCACCTTCGCTTGCAGCCAGTTTGGCAACTTCTTCAGTATAAGAATTGCCGGTTGCCGCATCTGCTTCGGCTACGTTGCAGACATAAAGTACCGGTTTTGAGGTGAGAAGGTTCATGCCCTTGAGGATTTTCAAGTCCTCCGCGGCAATGCCGTCCAAGAGCAGACGGGCGGGCTTTCCTTCTTTCAGCAGGTTTACCGCGGCTTCCATCATCGGCAGGACAGTCATTGCTTCCTTGTCCTTGCCCGTTGCTTTCTTGCGGGTCTGGTCAAGGCGTTTTTCCAGACTTTCCAGGTCTGCGAGCATCAGCTCGGTTTCGATGGTTTCCGCATCTTCGGTTGGATTGATGCGTCCATCAACATGGGTGATGTCGTCGTCTTCAAAGCAACGCAGAACGTGAACGATAGCGTCAACTTCGCGGATGTTGGCGAGAAACTGGTTGCCAAGTCCTTCGCCCTTGGATGCACCTTTTACAAGACCTGCAATGTCCACAAAGGAAATCCGGGTTGGGATGATTTCCTTTGAACTGGCGATCTTTGAAATCCGGTCGAGCCTCTCGTCAGGAACATTCACTTCGCCTGTGTTCGGTTCAATCGTACAGAACGGATAGTTTGCAGCCTGTGCAGCCGCTGTCTTGGTGAGCGCATTGAAAAGGGTGGATTTGCCCACATTCGGCAGGCCGACAATCCCGCATTTAAATCCCATGAAACGGGTCCTTTGCGTTATTCATTTTTGATTTTGAAATGCTTTATTGGATGCAGGCAGGGAGGGCAAGGAAAGGTTTGGTTCTACTGCCGACAAATGACAGGAATTCAGTATGAAAGATGTAGATTCATTATGACTGCTTTTACAGCGACAATCTGGCAATTAGACGCCATCAAGATTGTCATTTAGCAATACATCTATGAAAACCTTTGCTTGCATATCGAGGTTGTTGCCACTGGCTTTGATGCTGAGTCTTGGCTTGGTCATGCAGGCGTTTGTCATGAGCCACCACGGCCATGCTGCCGGATCCGGCAATACGGGTGACTATCAGACCATCATCATTTGCTCTGACGGTGAGTTCAGAGAGATTTTGATCGATGCAAACGGTGATCCTGTTGATGGGACGGGCGGAGTTCCACACTGTCCGTTTTGCCTTGCTGCCGAAAAACTGTTTTTGCAAGCATCAGACCTTGCGTATGGTTTTTCTCTGGACATAACCAGAGAACAACTGCTGCCAGCAGCCTCATATCGCGAGAAGGTCTCGCGGGAGCCGGATACTCTAAACTGCCTGGACCCACCATACTTCACCTGAGCGGAAATTGACACGTGCAGCGCCTAGGGGGCCTGCGCCAAACCGTATTTCTATCGGGCAGTTTAGACATGTTTAAATCAACACCCTTTATGAGGCAGTCCGACAGTGCTGCCAGTTCTTTAACACTGTCAAAAACCCTGGTTGCAGTTTGTTTGACAACCACATGTTTCACACCGTCTTTTGCTGACGAAACCAACCATCAACAAGACAGGATAACCCATGCGCATGTTGGCAATGTGCATCGTGTGGATGGCCATGCGCCGATTGGTGTCATGGGTGATCACCTTCACAAGGAAGGTGAGTGGATGTTTTCTTACCGTTTCATGCAAATGAGCATGGAAGGAAACCAGATCGGGCGTGACGAGGTATCGCCAACCACAATAGCAACAACAGTGCCAAACCGTTTTTTTGGTCTCCCCGGTCAACCCCCGACGTTGAGAGTGGTGCCAACCGAGATGACCATGGACATGCACATGTTCGGTGCAATGTACGCGCCTACCGATGATCTGACCCTGATGGCGATGGTCAATTATATTGAAAAGGAAATGGACCACGTCACTTTTGCCGGTGGAATGGGGACGGCGGTGCTTGGCGGCTTTACCACAAACTCTGAAGGGTTTGGAGATACTCGAATCTCTGCCCTGCGACGTCTGTATGAAGACCAGGCGCACAGCGTTCACCTAAACCTTGGACTGAGTTTGCCTACCGGTTCCATCAAGGAACGCGATACTGTGCTGGCGCCAACCGGAATGACACCTAACCTGCGCTTGCCCTATGCCATGCAGCTCGGGACAGGGACCTATGATCTCTTGCCGGGCATTACTTACAATGGGTATTCCGGTCAGTATTCCTGGGGCGCGCAGTACCGGGGAGAAGTCAGGCTCGGGGAAAACAGCGAAGGCTATACCTGGGGTGACAAACATGCAGTGACTGCGTGGATTGCCAGACAATGGCAACCGTGGATCAGTACCTCGCTTCGTCTTGATGCCATGACCCAGGAAGCAATTGACGGGATTGATCCGAACATTATTGCGCCAGTGCAAACAGCCGATCCTGACAACTATGGCGGCGAGCGTGTCGATGTCTTGTTTGGTGTCAATCTGCTTGGCCAGGATGGTGTGGCGAAAGGCCATCGTCTCGCCGCCGAGTTCGGATTGCCTGTGTTTCAGTATTTGAACGGACCACAAATGCAAACCGACTACACGTTGACGCTTGGCTGGCAGAAATCATTTTGATGAAAGGAAAACACAATGGGTAAGCAAAGCTTTATTCTTGGAATCGCGGCTGCTGTTGGATTAATGATCCTGGCAGTAGCAAGTGCCATGGAGACAAAGGTCGGAAATCTCGTTATTTCTGACCCAAATATCCGGGCAACCGTGCCGACAGCAAAGGTTGCAGCCGGCTATCTTACCATTCGAAATGATGGCAATGAGCCAGATATACTGCTTGGCGGTAGTGTTGATTTTGCCGGACATGTCGATGTTCATGAAATGAAGGTCACGGATGGTGTGATGAAAATGCGCTCCCTCGAGCGTGGGCTTGTGATACCGCCCGGCAAAACCGTTATTCTCAAATCCGGGGCAGAACACCTGATGTTCATGAAGTTGAAGGAACCCATGAATGAGGGAGAAATGCGTACGGTTGTGTTGAAATTCGAAAAGTCAGGTGAGGTCGAAGTCATGTTTCCGGTAGGAAGCATTTCCGGATCACATACCGGGCACACACACTGATGCATTACAACATCCCGATACAGTCTGTGTCGGGATGTAGCTTGTCTAATGCGTTTTGAATGAAATGGAGGCTTTAGCTTCGATTGCTTTCCTGTCAAGCGCAAGTTCGAAATGCTCATCAGCAGCATCAAACGTGACCGTTATTTTATGTTCACCTTTGCTTGCAACGAGTTTTGCAACTCATTCACTCATGACATTTATCTACTGCCAGCTTCAGCACTTACCTTGTCTGGCATAATGTTTCGTCTGGACTTCAGCCAGAGAGTTGCGCCGATGGCTATACCGACGAGATCTGTCCGCCAGTCTCCGGAAATCATACAAAGTGCGGCAACCAATAGCAAAACGCGCCACACGTGACCTAGCGGACTTGCAAGAAATCCTTGTACTGCGCCTGACAGAAAATAAACCCCGATGACAGCTGTCAATGCATTGCGCAGAACCGTTTGCCAGTCGGCTTCCATGAGCAATCCCGGGCTGTAGAAGAACATGAACGGTACAATAAAGGCAGCAAGTCCCACGCGGAAACTTGTAATTGATGTGCGCATGGGTTCAGCACCTGCAATTGCCGCACCCGCATAGGCAGCAAGCGCGACCGGAGGTGTGATCGCCGAGACAACAGCAAAATAGAAAACAAAGAAATGTGCAACAAGCGGTTCTATGCCGAGTTCAATAAGGCCCGGTGCCACAACTGATGCAGCAACAGCATAAGCTGCTGTTGTCGGCATTCCCATTCCGAGGATGATTGAAATCATCATTGCAAAGACAAGTGCCAACAAGGTACTTGCTTCAGCCAGCTCAAACAGTAGCGAGGAAAACCGCGCTCCGACACCCGTCAGGGAAATGACGCCAACGATAATACCCGCTGTCGCGCAAACCGTGATGATCTGTATTGACATTTGTGAGGCGTTTCTCAGCGCTTCAATAATGGAAAATGGTCCCATGCGATACGGTGTAAACCAACTAACGACTGCAGCTGATACAATTGCGAGTGTTCCTTCGCGTATAACGGAATATCCCAGAAAAAGTGAGCCAATCAGGATGATGATGGGCAGAAACAGAAAAGCCTGTGTGGCAAGCTCCTTGAACTTCGGCAGTTCTTCATTTGTCATTCCACGCATGTTGAGGCGGCGGGCTTCAAAATCGACCATAAAATAGATCGAAACGAAGTACAGAATAGCGGGAATGATCGCCGCGATAACGAGTTCGGTATACGGGATGCCAGTGATTTCAGCCATGATAAAGGCTCCGGCTCCCATGATCGGGGG
>JBCCYR010000127.1:0-7067 GCA_039189355.1 Pseudomonadota bacterium | reverse complement strand
TCACAATCCGCCAGGCTCCAGCCCATCCGGCAGGCGGCCCACTGAAACGCGGAGAGTTGTGGATAAAACTCCACTTCCTCTTTTGGGATGGCTTTCAGAATGCGTGCGCCAACTGAATACCAAAGCGGATCGCCGGTCACGAGGATGACTATCCGCCTTCCCTTGTGCGACTTGATTTCATCAATCATGGCATCGAAAGGCGAAGGCCATGCAATGCGTTGTGCATCCGGATTTGGCGCCAGCGTGTGATGCCTGTCTCCACCAATAATAACTTCAGCAGAAGCAAGAGCTTCGAGAGCAGCCTTTGACAGGCCATCAATACCGTCTTCACCAATCCCAATGATATCAAGCCAGGGAGAACTCATGCGAAAGTCCTGACTGCATAAAGTGCGGCAATGAACCCAAGATTGACCATGGCTGCAAATCCCGGATACCACGTCTGGGATGACACACCGATCCTGTTCCCGATGTGCGCAGCACTCCAGAACGCTTGAAACGCAAAACCTGCATAAAGCCAAAGCGCCGAATGCTGAAATACAAGAGCGGCAATTACAAAAGTGGCAGTCGCGGTACAGGTCTCAACGATTATTGCCTTTCTTGGTTGTTGTGGAGCAAAGGAAATACCCAACCACAACGCTGCCATGACAGAAAGATTGACAGCATTTGCCGCCGTAACGAACTCTGCCCCCGGCGCACGCATAATGCCACCAACCGCAAGCCCGAATAAAAGTCCCATGATCAGGTTCATCGCAAGCCTCCTGCCAGCGCATTGACAACGCTGGATGCCATCGCTGAACCACCGCGTCTGCCATGAACCGTGATGAATTCCAACCCGAATCTGTTTTCAGCCAATGCCTGTTTGGATTCAACAGCGCCCACGAAACCTACAGGGATACCGATTACCAGTTCAGGCTTGGGTGCACCCTCCTGAATCTTCTCAAGCAAGCGGAACAACGCCGTTGGTGCATTTCCGATTACCACAATGGAACCTTCCAATTCGTCCCAGAGGTCAACGGCGGCTGCAGAGCGGGTGTTTCCGATATTCCGGGCATGTTCCGGAACCTGTTTGTCATTAAGCGTGCATGTGACTTTGACATCATCGGGCAAAAACTTTCCGATAATACCCGCTTTCACCATTTCCACATCGCAGTAGATTGGCTTTCCAGCGTTTAAAGCAGCAATCCCTGAACGTACAGCATCGTTTGAAAATTCCAGATCGTCAACAATATCAATCATCCCGCAGGAATGGATCAGACGGGTTGCAACGGGCCGCATTTCTTTTGGCAGCGCATCAAGACTTGCCTCGCCCTCAACTGTCGCAAAAGACTGGCGATAAATCTCTTCCGGATCCCGCACATAATCATATTCTGTTTTCCCGCTTGCCTTGCCGATTACAGGCTTGTCTGCAAATCCAACCATCCAGGCTTCATGGGACACGGCAGCGTCGCGGACCCCATCCAGCTGATTTCGAGGGCCATCGAGTAATTCTGCAAACCTGTTATTGGCCACAAATTCACAGAACTGTTCAGCGACAGTCCGGACTTGCGCTGCGTCTTTAATTTCGCCCTTTTCCGGCGATACCTCAAACAGGGAGGGATAAAGCTCACCAACGATTACCGGTTTTGACAGGTCTTCAGCAAATCGTGTCTCAAAAGGCCAAATCGCGATGTGTTTGCCAAAAGGGCCTGTCCTAAGCTTTTGAAGCCGTGCAATCCCCAGCAACGCCTGACTTCCAACAGAGCCAGTATAGGCAAGCTTCCATACTGGTTGGGCAGTTGTCACCAGATCGTCGATCTGTCTCTTCTCGGATATACCTAGCTTTTTGTAGTCAGGTTTCTTTGCGCCCAATCCTTCATACTTGCCTTCATGCTGATGTGGATGGCCCCAGAATGGCCCTTCTTCACTGCCCAGCAACCGATTGAGCTTCCCGCCAATCTCAAAACGGTTGTTCAGGTTGTCGTCGTGATCTTCAATCTGTTCGTGTAGGAATTTCCACATATCCCGCCAGGCTCCCTTGCCAGGCAGGAAGGCACTGTCCGCCGGATAGCCAAACGCAAAGTCAAATCCTGCAAATAACCGCTGTCCAAGATCAACCGTTTGCTGAACCGCAGCTTCCAGATATTCCATTGCAGCACTGCGCGTTGCAGGATTGAACACTTTTATGTCCCGGTTCTGACAATCTGCATCAGCAATCCAGATTGAATCGCTGCCTGTCTTTGGTGTGTTGTTCGCCGACCAGTCGACCACAAGGAAACGATGGAATTCCGACACTTGATCAAACCTGTGTAATCAGAAACAGACTAACTGCTGTTGTCACGCAGTTTCACCATCTGGTGCTTCTGCTTCATCCTCTGCTTGGGCATCATCATCTTCCTTGTTCAGAATTCCAACCAGTCCGGCAAGTGCGCCAGCAACGACTACCGCACCAATGCCAATCCAGTGCGCATGCCCAGCGAGATCACCTACGTGTCCCCAATGCGCATGTCCCGTATTTACAAATGATAAAAAAAAGAAAACAGAAAGAATTGAAAATCTCATAGTCCGTCCACCAAATATGCTTTTGTTCATGCGTCAACCAGTTGCAGAAAAGCAGAGGCAGACGGGTGATCATAATTACCCGCTACGACAGCATCCGTCTTGGCTCCCTGTTTGGGTCAACCGCACCGGAATATTTTTCAGCCCTTGATCAAGGCACCATCAAGTGATCAACAATAAAAATTAGTGTCACTGCGGTCAAATGCTTTCCCGCCGCAAAAGATGAAAATTGCGACCTGCAGAAATTTACGTCAGATGCGCAAAGTCTTCGGCATTCAATCCGAGTACGGCGGCTGTACGGCGAATCAGGTCAACTTCACCCTGGTGAACTTCTTGATCAGATTTTGCTATTGAGAGCATGTGTACCAGCAAGGCCTTTTTCCGTTCCATATCAAGATTCTGGAACATGGCAGCAGCATCTTCGGCGGTCGTCTCATATCCAAACTCCTGAAGATATTTCAGCACATCCGGCACATCATCTTCAGGAATGTCAAAGGCGATTTTGCATATCTGTTTGAAATCATGAAGCTCTTGCGGTTTCAACTGACCATCCGCAAAGATCATCCTTACGAGCAGTATGAGCTCGCTGGTAAGCTGTATATCCTCCGCAACACGCTTTACGGTCTTGTCCTGCTCAAGCCAGTCCCTGATTTGATCAACAATGATCATCCCCGTTTCTCCTTGTTTTTTGACGACATTACATACGAATTAGCAAATTGTTAACCATGTCCGTACACGTTCAGTACAGGCAGAAGTAGCTGATCGCTTACCCCGAAGCGAACACTGCTTTGATTTGGGGAATTCGATGAAAACCGAGAATTATAATGATGATCTCCTGACAACCGTCAACTCACTGGATATGGGTGTCGTTGTTGTAGACAGTGAGTTGAAGGTCCAGCTTATAAACAAGGCCTTTTACAAAATCTGGAAAACAGGGGAAGACGCGTTCACGCTAAACGACGATTTCCGGCTTTTGATAGATATTAACCGGGAAAGCGGAATTTATGACGTCATCGATTCGGATTGGGAAACCTACATATCTGAGCGTCTTGCTGAAATCAAAAAGGGCAATGTGAAGCCACGTGACTTTGTCAGGGCAGACGGTGTTCACCTGATTTACTCGGTCACGAATCTCTCCGGGGGCAGACGCCTGGTTTCCTACTATGACATTACCAAACAAAAGCAGCATGAAATCGAGCTGGAACAAGCAAGAGAAGAGGTAAAAACCTATCAGACACGTCTCCTGGAAGCGATTGACAGCATGGATGACGGGTTTGTTATTTTTGATGAGCAGGACCGCCTTGTCGTTTGCAATGATGCTTTCAGACAGCAATTTGGCGAAGGCGGAAAATTTCTGATTCCCGGCAAAACATACAGGGACATGACAACCAAACTTGCAGAATCCGGAATTATTCCGGTCGAAAAAGGCAAGGAAAAAGAATTCGTTGAAAGCATGATTGAAAAACGCCGCAGCGAAGAAGGCGTTGACAAGACATTTCATACACACGACGGGCGCTGGATCAGGCAGAGAGACAGGAGAACAGAATCCGGCAACCTTGTCGGATTGCGTACAAATGTAACTGAGCTCAAGGAAAACGAACAGCAGTTGCTGGAAAACCAGGAACTGATGAACACCATTTTGCTGGCATCGGAGAATGCATTCCTCGTCACTGACAAGGAAGAAAACATTATCCGGTACAACGACTACTTCCTCAATATCCTCGCAAGCAGCAGAGAACTTTTTGAAGGATGCAAAACGCTCAACTGTGTTTTCGGTGTTCTCTATGACCAGAAGGGTGTCAAACCGCTTCATAAGACTGACATGGAGAAGGAGGTTTTCCTCAAGTTCGCCCAAGAACTATACCGGAACGCCCGGAACGAACCTCAAATTCTGATGTTGGCAGACGGACGGTTCCTTCGCTACCGCGTGCGCGACATCGGGGATGAGCATATCGTTCATTCCTATGTGGATGTTACAGAAGAAACCCTGAACCTGAAGAAGGTTGAACAACGGGAAAAGGAGATTGAGGAAACCTCCCTTCTGCTTAGTGATACGACGAATTCCATTACTCAGGGAATGGTGGTCTTTGAAGAAGGCGCGTTGAAATTCTTCAATCCATCTCTCCTGACACTTCTGGATGTGTCCGAGACCGATGTTTACATCGGCCTAACCTACGAGCAGTTCATGCTTGCTCTTAACAAAAACGGACATTACGGCACCGGCGAAGAGGCCAACGAAACCATCAAGGCCAACATTGCATTGCTTGAAAACCGGGAACGCCATTCGGTTGAACGGGAAGCGCCAAATGGAAAGCATGTAAAGGTTGACGTGATTCCGACCGGTAAGACCGGAACCATCGTAACCTACATGGATATCACGGAAATAAAGAAGCGTGAGCTTGAAATAGAAGAAGCCTCGCGCCTGCTGACCGAAACCACAAATGCCAGCCAGCAGGGTTTGTTGGTACTTGGCTCCGAGAACATCGAGTTTTTCAACCCCAAGGCCATGGAGATGCTTGGCCTGCCGGAAGAAATTATGGCCGCTGGAAAACCGTGGTATGATTTCTTCGACTTTCAGAAAAAGCGCGGTGATTTTGGTGAAGCGGAAGAAGGCCAGGCCTTTTTCGACAAAATTGTTGCGAACTTCAATAACGGGCAGATTGAAAAAGTTGAACGGCTGGGCGCCAATGGTCGTCAGCTCATGGCTGACCGCATCCCGAACAGTCTTGGTGGTCTGACCATTACATTTACGGATATTACCGAGATCAAGGAACAGCAGCTGGAACTGGAAGAAGCCAAGCTGAAAGCCGAACGTGCCAGCGAGCTTCAGACGAATACAGCCAATGCAATGGCTCAGGGCCTGATTGTATTCACCAACGAAGTGCTGGAATATATGAACCCGAAGGCAACGGAATTACTCTCGCTGCCTGAAGACATTTTGTGTGTTGGACAAACACTTGAAAATTTCTTCTCCTATCAACGCGACAAGGGCTATTACGGCGAAGGCCAGGAAGGAGAGGATTTTTACGACTCCATTCTTCACAAGGCACGAAACGGAATAGATTATCAGGTAGAACGGACAACCGAAGCTGGAAGAACACTCCGTGTGGATGGCGTTTCTGACGGAAAAGGCCAGCTGGTACTGACATTCTCCGACATTACGGACATGCGGGAACGCGAACAGGAGTTGCAAAGCGCAACGCTTGAACTTGATGCCAGCAAAGAGAAGTTCAAGGCCTTTGCAGAAGCCAATACAGACTGGTTCTGGGAAATGGACAGCGAACTGCGCTTCTCATATTTCTCTGAAACTTTTCAGGCTGTAACCGGTGTAATGCCCGAAAAACTGCTTGGGAAAACACGCCGTGAAACCGGCATGCCCGGGATTGATCACGAAACCTTTGTTTCGCATATTGAGGATCTCGACAACCATCGCCCTTTTAGGGACTTCACACACCCAAGGACAAAAGAAGACGGAACCACTGTATGGCTGGCCATTAGTGCAAACCCGGTTTTTGACAGAAACGGGAACTTCGAAGGGTATGTAGGGTCCGGGCGTGATGCCACTTTGCAGGTTAAGAAACAGAAGGAACTGGAAGAAGCAATGCAGGCCGCAGAGTCTGCGGAACGCGCAAAATCCGAGTTCCTTGCCAATATGAGCCATGAAATCAGGACACCCATGAACGGGGTGATGGGCATGGCCGAACTGCTTGCAACAACAGAACTTGACGCAAAGCAGAGCATGTTCACGGATGTCATCGTAAAGTCGGGAGCATCCTTGCTGACCATTATCAACGACATTCTGGATTTCTCGAAGATTGACGCCGGTCAGATGGAACTTGATCCGGCACCATTCAACCTGCCGGAAGCAATCGAAGATGTTGCGACCCTTGTTTCAGCCAAAGTCGCTGAAAAAGACCTTGAACTGATTGTTCGGGTGAATCCGCATCTGCCGAATACAATGATTGGTGATGTTGGACGCATCCGCCAGATCGTAACAAACCTTCTCGGAAATGCCGTCAAGTTCACCGAAAAAGGCCACATCTATGTGAATGTTGAGGGTGAGGTTAATGAAAACGGGATGGCAAACCTGAAATTCATGGTAGAAGATACCGGTATCGGTATCCCGCCGGAAAAATGTGCTCAGGTTTTCCAGAAATTCAGTCAGGTAGACACCTCTGCCACTCGAAAACATGAGGGCACAGGACTTGGGCTCTCTATCGCTTCGTCACTTGTCAAACTTATGGGCGGACAGATTCACGTCGAAAGCGAGGTTGGTAACGGATCAACCTTCTGGTTTGAAATCAGCCTGCCTGCCGAATCCGAAACACGGGCGAGCCGCCACGTCATACCGGGCGATCTCAGCGGCGCTCGAATCTTGGTTATTGACGACAACATGGTCAACCGGTCCATTCTGTCCGAACAGATGACAGCCTGGAAGTTTGATGCAGCAGCAGCTTCATCCGGTGCCGAAGGCCTTGCGATTGTCGATGCGGTATTATCAGGTGGGCTAAAACTTGATCTTGTTATCCTTG
>JBCCYR010000126.1:0-7100 GCA_039189355.1 Pseudomonadota bacterium | reverse complement strand
GAGGCGTAAAATCGCCAGAATTACGGTTTATTAACCACGAAAATGCACAATTAACCTTGTCCAGGCTCGCACTTGTGCGTGCCGTTGCCTCTGTTATAGGTTCAGGGCTAGCAATCGTCGGTGTTGATGCACCAGACGAAATGCGCTGATAACCAGGCCAGATGAGGCGGTTGAAATGTCCGGACAACGACAACAGTTGGGTGGGTATGCGTTATGAGTGAAGAGTTTGAACCGGAAGTTCTGGCCAAGCGAAATCAGGAAGTTGAAGAAGACCCTTTGGCTGAGCTTGCCAGGATCGTTGCCGGTGAGCCTGAGCCGGGTGCGGAACCAGAGGGTTCGCAACAGGAAGAATTGATTGAACCTGCCGCGGTTCAGGAAGGCGTAGGGGAGGAGCAGCCTGTGTCACAGGAACACGCTGATCTTGAAAGCCTGCACGAACATGACGCGCTATCCGGTTTCGAACAGGCAACTCAGGAATTGGAAGCCCTGCTTGAACAGGAGTTCACCCCATCCGCCAAAGCGTCGGCAACACAACCTGCTGTTGATACTGAAGATCAACTCGACTCTTTTGCCTACGAACTGGAACAGGCCATTTCGCCTGCTGACCATACTCTGCTGCCTGAAGCTGAGCATGATGCATTGCCTGAAGCTGAGCATGATCCATCACCTGAAGAGAGTGAAGGGATTGCGGAAGTTGAAGCCGTTGAGGAAAATCCGGCTCCTGCCGAAGGTAATTTTCAGGACGATCTGATTTCGGCTTTGCAGGAGGAAATTGAACAGCCGACAACCAGCCAGGCCGAGCCTGCATCTCCAGTTGAGACAGAAGTTGGGGAATTCGTGGAAGCTGAGAGCCAAGTTGTTGAAGAGACTACCCAGCAACCAGATTTGGCTGCTGTGGAGGCTCCGGCGGAAGTTGCTGAATATGTGCCGGAAGAACCAGTTGAATATGTGCCTGAAGAGTCAGGTGTGATGCATGATACCGGGCAGCCTCTAGAGAGTGTTCAACAATCACCAGAAGAAGATTTGGGCGCGGTATTTGCAAACGAGTTTGAACAAATGCTTGCCAATGAGCCTCATCAAACCGAGCCAGCGGTGCCGGTTGATCAGCCGTCACAATTTAACCCTGACCCTCTTGCTCAAACCGTGCAGGAGCCTCAAGAGGCACAGGAACTGGATTTCAGTTCAGCCTTTGCTGAGGAATTGGGCATTGAGAAAGTGACCGAGGCTGAAGGTTGGGGGACTGATGATACAGCTTCAGCAAATGCTGACTTTGTTGAGGCAGCCCAGCCGAATGCAGTTGCAATGGATCAACGGTCAGAGGACCTTCAGTTTGACCCCGGTCATGCAGGCCATATCCCCGCCGTTGATGATGCGAATATTGGGGCATCGAATGTTGAACAATCTGGCGGAAGCAAAAAGTACGCCGTTGCAGCCCTGATAATCGCGTTGTTCGCCGGAACAATAGTTACAGGCTATGGATTTCTTGGAGGTGCGGACACAACAGGGACATCGGAACCAGCCTTGATCAAGGCAGATGCAGAGCCATTCAAGGTCAAGCCTGATGATCCGGGTGGGCGCGTTCCTGCAAATCAGGACAATGCTTCTTATGAGAAGGTGGCCGGTGAAGATGCAAATGAAGTTGAGCAGGCACGCCTCATATCCGAAACTGAAGAGCCCGCAAATATTGCTGAAGAAACACTTCAAGTCGTCGAAGAAGCTGCAACCAATCTTGCAACAAAGTCTGCCGAGCGTCTGGCCTCGAATGAAACGGCAAGCGCACCAGCTGATACAAATGCTTCTTCGAGTGTAACACCGCGGGTTGTGGAAACCGTCACCGTAAAACCGGATGGAACGATTCTTACCGGCAACCCATCGTCTTCGATCCAGGAGACTGTTTCGCAAGAAGCATCGAATGTGGTTTCAGACGGTCTGCAGGTTGCTTCCAATGCAGTTTCCGGGATTACCCAGGAAGCCGAGGCACTTGCAAATAGTGGTCTTGCTGTTCCAAAGCCGGTAGAAACCGTTACGATCAAGAAACCGGAAGAAACACCAGCTTCAGTTGCAACCAAGCCAGAAGCGATTGACGGGGCATCATCCACCGGTAACATCGCGGTTCCTCAAGCAAGCCCATTGCCAAAGCCTGCCCCGGCACCCAAGCCGGTTGAAACCGCTGCTTTGGCATCGCAGCCGCAAGCCACTGCAACACCCGAACCAGCTCCTGCAGTTCGCAAAAGCGAATGGGTTGTTCAGGTTTCATCGCAACGCAGTCCGGAGGCTGCTCAGTCCTCATTCCAGAATTTGCGTAACCGGTTTGCCGCATTGCAGGGACGTTCCATGTCAATTCAGCGCGCTAACGTAAATGGTGCAACTTTCTACAGGGTTCGTGTGCAGACAGAATCTCGTAGCGATGCCAACCAGCTCTGTTCGTCACTGCAGGCTTCGGGCGGAAGCTGTTTCGTAACCCGCTAACTGAAAAAGCCGGTTGTCGACCGGTTTTTTTGTTTTTGCCTGGTTCCCAAGTGCTGTTAGAATCAGATCATGGGAATCAGTGCGGCAATTTTTGGATGTTCCGGTAAGGCCCTAACTCCGGAAGAGCGTGAATTTTATAACACGGTTCAGCCTTGGGGTTTCATCCTTTTCGGGAGAAATATTGATAATCCTGAACAGGTTGCTGAACTTGTCAGCGATCTCAAATCCTGTGTGAAACACGATGATATGCCTGTTCTGATAGATCAGGAAGGTGGGCGGGTCAGGCGACTGCGGCCTCCGCACTGGCCCGAATATCACAGCGGTGCGGTGATTGGGGAACATTACAGGCACGACAGGCAACGGGGATTGCGAATAGCATGGCTGCAATCCCGTTTGATGGCGTTCGACCTGTTGAGGCTCGGCATTAATGTGGATTGTCTTCCGGTGCTCGACGTGCCGGTGCCGGGCAGCCATGATGTGATTGGTGACCGGGCCTATGGCAATGAGCCTGATAGTGTGACGGAGTTGGGACGGTCGGCATCCCTCGGTTTGTTGGATGGTGGTGTATTGCCTGTTATCAAGCATATTCCCGGCCATGGCAGGGCAGGGGTTGACAGTCACAAGGAATTGCCAAGGGTCTCGGCCTCCCGCGAAGAGTTAACGTCCAGGGATTTTCCTCCGTTCAAGGCTCTTTCCGACATGCCGATGGCGATGACTGCGCATGTTGTTTACGAGGCGGTTGATTCTGCTTTCCCGGCCACATCATCTAGGATTGTTGTTGATAAGATAATAAGGGGAGAGATCGGTTTCGACGGGCTGTTAATGTGTGATGACCTTTCAATGAATGCACTTTCTGGGGATTTCTCCCAGAGAACGCATTCAGCTTTTGCCGCCGGGTGTGATGTTGTGCTTCATTGCAACGGCGATTTGGGGGAAATGACGGAAGTATCGGAAGCATTGATTGAGCTTGAGGGTGTATGCATGACGCGCGCACAAGCTGCCATGGAAAGGCTCCATTCCGTCGATAATTCCAAAGAACAAGATTTGCGGATTGAATTCGAAATGCTCTGCAATACCGCTGAGTACAATTCAGACCCAACGGAAGCTACAGGTTGACTAAAAGTACTGAAAATAAAGATTTGTTGTCTCTTGCCCAATCGGAAGACTGGAGCAACACGCATTCCGAACGTGCTGTTAGCGAGCCTCAGCTCACAGTTGATGTGAACGGCTTTGAAGGGCCACTTGATCTTTTGCTTGAGTTGAGCCGACGCCAGAAAGTTGACCTTTCAAAGATTTCCATTCTCGCACTTGCCGAGCAATATCTTGAATTCATTGAACGCGTCCGCAAGCTCAGGATCGAACTGGCAGCAGATTATCTGGTGATGGCGGCATGGCTCGCTTTCCTGAAGTCCAAACTCCTCATTCCTGCAGAAGAGACTGAAGACGGGGAATTGAGCGGTGAAGAGATGGCTGCCCAGCTGGCGTTTCGTCTGCAGCGGCTTGAAGCCATGCGTGAAGCGGGAACGAGACTGGTTGGCCGTAACCGGCTCGGACGTGACTTCTTTGTGCGTGGTGTGCCTGAACCGATTGAGATTGACACTCAGAAAAACTTCACTGCCACGCTTTATGATCTTTTGTCGGCTTACGCGACCCAACGGGAAAGAACGTCCATATCGCATGTAACCATTTTAAAACGCGAAGTCTGGTCGTTGCAGGCTGCACGGGAAATCCTGGTTGAGATGATAGGGGATTTTGGTGATTGGACAGCACTGGATGCATTTCTCTTGCCATACATCCCTACACCGGAATTGAGGAACAGTGCGATCGCAAGTTCCTTCGCTGCCAGCCTTGAACTGGCCCGGGAAGGGAAACTGACATTACGACAAGATGAGGCTTATGCGCCACTATACCTCAAGAGAAGCACACCTGCGGCGGGTGTGCGGAATGATACAGGGAGGACAGGATCATGACCCCACCCAGCGAAGCACAAATTCTGACGTTCAACCCTCCGGGATCGGATGATAACACCAACAAGGTGTTTCGCGAGCATGTGCGCATGGTCGAGGCAATCGTGTTTGCATCCAGTGACCCTGTTTCGGAAAAAGCGCTGAAAGACCGTCTCCCTGAGGATGTTGAACTTGAGCCTTTGATGCGGGAATTGCAGCAGGCCTATTCAACACGGGGCATCAATCTGGTGAGGGTCGGAAACAACTGGGCTTTCCGCACAGCAGATGATCTGGGCTTTCTGCTTCAAAAAGAGGCGGTTGAGCACCGTAAACTTTCCCGTGCTGCGCTGGAAGTGATGGCGATCATCGCATACCACCAGCCGGTAACGCGTGCCGAGATCGAGGAAATCCGTGGAGTGGCCACCTCGAAGGGAACGCTTGACGTGTTGCTGGAAACAGAATGGGTTAAATTGCGGGGACGCCGCAAAACGCCCGGTCGCCCGGTGACCTATGGTACGACATTGCAGTTTCTTGATCATTTTGGACTTGAGGAACTCAAGGATTTGCCGGGCTTGGAAGAGTTAAAGGGAGCCGGGTTGTTGCGCTCGCAAATGCCTTCCGATTTTGTGGTTCCGATACCTTCCGACAATGACGAATTGACAGAAGATGAGGACCCGCTATTGCCGCATGATCTTGAAGAACTCGGCCTTCTTCCACCGAGCGGTGGTGAAGATCAGGGATAGCTTTAAACGGATTTGCACGTTATATCACCGGACAACATTGATGAAGGCTTTGGAAAAGCTTGTTTAAATGAACAAACCGGTTCGAAAATTATCCCGGCAAATATCAGACAAGGTTGGTGGTTCATCCCAGAGGCAATTCAAAACCTCTGTTGGTGTTTCCATTGCCAAGGGCATGTCCTTCGAGAACATAAGCTACCGGATCGGCAATCAAAAAATACTTGACGACATTTCTCTGGAAGTTGCTCCCGGAAAGGTGCTCTGCCTTCTCGGTCCGTCAGGCTCTGGCAAGACAAGTCTCCTGCGGATAGCAGCAGGTCTCATCGAGGAATGTTCCGGTGTCGTGAAAATAGATGACGAGAAAGTAACGTGCGCGTCTGCATTTGTTCCACCTGAGAAGCGTGGCGTGGGGCTGGTATTCCAGGATTATGCGCTTTTTCCGCATTTGACACTGATGCAGAACATTGAATTTGGCCTTACCGGTCTCGGCCGGGAAGATGCCCGCAAACAGGCCGAAAGGATTCTCGCAAGGGTAGGTATGGAGGACAGGGCAGATCAGTATCCTCACGTCCTTTCAGGTGGTGAGCAGCAACGCATTGCACTGGCCCGTGCCTTGGCGCCCAGACCCGGTATCCTGCTGATGGACGAACCGTTTTCGGGGCTGGATTCACGGTTGAGAGATACAGTACGCGAACAAAGCCTGGAGCTTTTGCGCGAAACCAGGGCAACAGCGATTATCGTCACTCATGATGCCGAAGAGGCTTTGCGGGTTGGTGACCATATTGCGCTGATCCGGGATGGCAAGTTGGTTCAACAGGGCACGGCAAGAGACCTTTACTACAATCCGAACAGCATCTTCACCGCTGCCTTTTTTTCCGAGATCAATGTTATCCCCGCTGTGGTCTCCGATGGGAGTGCAGATACGGTCTTTGGTTCAAGAAAAACGCAAATAGAGGCAAGTGGGGATTGCTGCGCGGCTATCAGGCATACCGATGTCCATGTAAAACCGTTTGCAAAAAACAAGCCCGGTCGGATGGGAAGGGTTTCCACAAGAAGGTTTCTCGGCACTTCAGAACTGCTTGATCTGGCTATTGATGGCCTTGATGTCCCGTTTCATGCCCGCATCAAGCCAGGTGCAGTACCCCGGGATGAGACTTCCGTTCTTATATCCGTTGACCCGGATTTGATCATGATTTTCCCGTCTGACAGCAAATAAGGCTGGTAACCATGATTGCGTTAGCCTATTTAACGACCAAAGGATTGCTTGCGGTCGTGCCTTCCGACAGGTTATGATGCGGGCTGAATTTACGCAGTATTGAATTTATTTCCCGGATTGCCGGGTTCAATACTGCAATGCAGACGGGAGTTTGAGATGAATATTGGTGTCTGGCAGATTGTCATCATCGCTGTAGTGGTCGTGTTGTTGTTCGGGCGTGGCAAAATATCCGAGCTTATGGGAGACGTGGCAAAGGGTATCACTTCATTCAAGAAGGGTTTGAATGAGAAAGAAGACGATACCGGAACAATCGAGGCGAAAGCATCAGAGGTTGTAAACAAGACGAAAGACGAGACAAGCGCCAGCTGAATAGCTCTTTTGTTGTCGATATTGCCTGCAAAATACCGTGGGCTTCTGAGTTTCTTTTTTCGCGGGAAGTAGACCGTGTTTAGCAATTTTGCCTGGTCTGAAATGTTGATCATTGCCTGTGTGGCAATCATTGTGGTGGGTCCTAAGGACCTGCCAGGAATGCTTCGGACATTTGGCAAGACATTGGGCAGCATCAAGCGGATGGCCGGAGATTTTCAACGCCAGTTCAATGATGCGCTGCGGGAAACCGAACTTGATGAACTCAAGGATATGACTTCGACCAAAGGTTTTGCGCCGCTGGAGGACGCAAAGAAGAGCATGGAAGAGTTTGCCCAGACCATGAAAGATCCGGTGGATTCG
>JBCCYR010000125.1:0-7170 GCA_039189355.1 Pseudomonadota bacterium | reverse complement strand
TTCCCGCGCTCATAGACCGAGGTCAGCAAATCCTGGAAGAAAGCAACTCTGCTCATGACTGGAAATCACCTTTCCCACAACCCAATGCAACATGCGTCAGGTATTAATGTATATGGATTATTCACCTAATTTGACAATTGCATGTTTGAACAGTGGATGTTCAGCAAACAGGGCAACAATTATTGCAAGGCTGAGAGTTTCAGCTCCTTGATGTCACCCATCCACATCGCATGTTCCGTATGATCCCTGATCACATCGCCGGTTTCCGGGTGAATGAACACCACCAATCCGTTCCGGTTCAGCGCAAGCCAGGCAATGATGTCTGCAAAGGCTTCGTGTTTGAAGGCGAGCTGGCAGCTCCACATCGGATGCGGTCCGACGGGTTTTTCGTGAACACGTCCCATTTCGAGCGGAAAAAGCCCGGCGGCCTCTTCGCACAAGGCTTTTGCCTGCTCAAGCGTCGAAGCATCAAAATAGACATGGGCGTGGTATTCATTCGGCATCATAAGTGAATGTTGAACCTTTTGCGGATTTCGATATCTGTTACCGGATCAATCAGGACTTCTTTCGGCGCATCCAGAATGGCACGCTTGCGCTCGATCGCCTTTTTGATCAGGTTCGGTTTTCCGATTTCCGCCCACTCCTTTGGTGAAGTCCGATCAGCCAGTTCCGGATAGACATATTCTGTTTGCATGATGGAAAGCGTTTGCTCATGCCCGAGATAATGCCCGGGCCCACCGAGGCATACGGACTTCATTGCCTCGAGCGAAACCGTGTCTTCGGTTACTTCGATACCCTTGATGCAGCGCTGTACCTGACCCAGCATGTCATCGCCCAGAATGAGCGACTCCAGACAGAAGCCCAGCAGGGACGCATGCATGCCGACACTCTCATAGACCATGTTGAGACCGGAAAGCCCGACCATCACGTTTGATATTGCCTGTTCCCAGCCTGCCTGCATGTCCGGCATTTTTGCATCCGCAATTCCTGCAGCAGCACCGCCGGGAAGATCGTAAAACCGGTGCATCTGGGCGCAGCCTGCTGAGAGCAAGGCCTGCTCTCCGGACCCGCCCGACATGGCACCGGTACGCAAATCTGAGACGAACGGCCAGGTACCGAAAATTGCAGGATGGCCCTTCTTGATCGAGTTTACATACACGACGCCGGCAAGACATTCGGCCACCGCCTGAACAATCGCCGTTGCCAGTGGCGCAGGTGCTGTCGCACCCGCCTGCCCTGCCGAAAGAAGCAGCACCGGCATGCCACCGCGAATGCAGGCTTCCATAACTTCACAGGATTCGGTTGCAAATTTCATCGGCGGCACAACGAAACAATTCGAGTTTGAAAGAAACGGCCGTTCTCGCCATTTGTCTTCTCCGCCTGCAATCAGATGCAGCAGTTCAAGACAACCGGGCACAAAGGATGGTTCAACAAACGAGGTACCAATATGCTTCCTGGTAGCCGCACAGCAGGCATAAATCGTGTTGAGATCAAGCTCGTAATTGTCCGTAATGTCACGCGCCACCATGGTGCGCTGATAGAAATGAACGTTGTCGAGTTTCTCGGTGATCCGGGCAGCATCATGCAAATCCTGCAGGGTGGATTCGCGATAGTCATTGTTCTCGATATCAACGATGTGGACCGCAGCACCTGCCGTTCCGTAGTGAACGCGGCTGCCTGACAGAAGGAGGTCGTGCTTGGGATCGCGTCCGTGCAGGGTTATATCGCGGGCCGCCACAGCCAACATGTCTTCAACCAGGGAACGTGGAAAACGAATACGGCCATCATCGCCCAGTTCAGCACCGGCATCGGTCAAGATTTTTATACCAGACTCTGGAGCCTCACTGATACCGATCACCTCGAGTGCATCAAGTGCGGCTTCATGAATCCGTTTAACGTTTGCATCCGTAAGTGGTTTGTATTGACCACCAACAAGTCCGGCGTGGATTGGGCGTAACTCCTCTGCAAGTTTTTCAGAGCGAAGTGCCACCCTTGCGCTACGTCCCCCGGCCCGTCTGCCTGCTCTTGCTGGTGCGTCTGTCATATGCTTCTCCCATACAGGATGAAATTTTTACCCTAAATTTCACGAACTACGCAAACCAAAAATGCGAAATTTTCCGACGTAAACACAATCTGATGATTGTAACCATACGGCAAACCCATATATGATCGCCTGATGAACCAAAATAATTTAATGATTGATCCGTTTGGCCGGATGGTGGAATACCTTCGTGTTTCCGTTACAGACCGTTGTGATTTCCGTTGCGTTTACTGCATGGCGGAAGACATGACATTCCTGCCCAAAAAAGAACTGCTTACCCTTGAGGAACTTGAGCGCCTGTGCACCGTTTTTGTTGAAAAAGGTGTTCGAAAGCTTCGTCTGACTGGTGGCGAACCCCTTGTTCGACGTGGCGTGATGCAGCTTGTTCACAACCTTGGAAAGCTGCTTGATGGCGGTGGGCTGGATGAACTGACCCTCACTTCCAACGGCTCCCAGCTGGTAAAATATTCTGATGAACTGGTCGCAGCAGGTGTTAAACGGATAAATGTTTCTCTTGATACGCTTGATGAAGAGAAGTTTGCAAAAATCACACGCTGGGGTCGTCTGCCTCAGGTAATGGCAGGACTGGAAGCTGCAAAAAAAGCCGGCCTCCAAATCAAGATCAACGCCGTTGCTCTGAAAGAAGTAAACGAGCACGAAATCGAAACCATGATGCGCTGGGCGCATGGAGAGGGCTTTGATTTCACATTGATTGAAACCATGCCGCTTGGCGAGATTGATGAAGACCGCACAGATCAATACCTGCCGCTTTCGGATGTCCGCTCAAAACTCGAAGAAACCTATTCGCTTGCAGACATTCCCTACAAGACCGGCGGTCCAGCGCGTTATGTAAAAGTGAAGGAAACCGGCGGAAGGCTTGGGTTCATTACGCCGATGACACACAATTTCTGTGAGAGCTGCAACCGTGTACGTCTCACCTGCACCGGAACCCTTTACATGTGCCTTGGCCAGGATGATGCAGCAGACCTTCGCGCACCACTTCGCCAATCAGAGGGCAATGAGCTTGTGGCCCAGGCAATCGATGAAGCGATTTTGCGAAAGCCAAAAGGCCATGACTTTGTGATCGGCCGCAATTCTGCTCCATCTGTTTCAAGACACATGAGCACGACTGGCGGCTAGAAATCATGGTTGTTTCTGTTGAGCAAAAAGCTCC
Organism: Pseudomonadota bacterium; assembly: GCA_039189355.1. Lineage (GTDB taxonomy): Bacteria > Pseudomonadota > Alphaproteobacteria > Rhizobiales > Rhizobiaceae > JAALLB01. Next base: position 3,955 of record JBCCYR010000125.1, on the reverse strand, counting down.
GCTTGCGATCGTTAGGATCAATAATCCGCCAGTCAATGCACTCTCACATGCAGTCCGTGACGGTCTGTATAATGTCTGTAACGAGCTTGATGCAAACGATGAGATAAAGGCAGTAATCCTGGTCTGCGACGGTCGTACGTTTATAGCAGGCGCAGACATTCGCGAATTTGGCCAGACACCAAAGGAACCGCACCTTCCCGATGTGATTTCAAGAATTGAAGCATCAGGCAAGCCATGGATCGCTGCAGTGCACGGAACTGCTCTGGGAGGCGGTTGTGAGGTTACCCTCGGCTGCCATTACAGAATAGCGGTACCTTCAGCGAAATTCGGATTGCCTGAAGTCAATCTGGGGTTAATCCCGGGCGCAGGCGGTACGGTCCGCCTGCCACGCATTATCGGTGTCGAAAGAGCGATCGATATGGTGACATCCGGCAAGCCGGTTGATGCTTCAACCGCACACAAGATGGGGTTGGTGGATGCACTTGCACCCGAAGATGACCTTGCAGGGTTTGCCGTAAATTTTGCGACAGGAAAACTGAACCAGTCTTTGCCCATTGCGATCTCCAGGCGTCCTGTCTCTGATGCGCCTGAAGCACAAGCTGCCAAAGACATTCTGGCTGGAGTGACCGCCAAGGCGAAAGGTCAGCTCTCTCCCGTTGAGGCAGCAGCCTCGGTACTGGATGCATGCACCCTATCTCCAGAAGACGGCTTCAAAAAAGAACGGGAGCGTTTTCTAACCTTGAAGGAAAGCGAACAGTCTGCCGCGCTTCGGCACGTATTCTTTGCAGAACGCCAGACAGCAAAGGTTCCGGAAACCGAGGGGATTGAGCCAAAGCCCGTCGATCGCTGTGGCGTAATCGGCGGTGGCACCATGGGTGCCGGCATCGCTGCTGCCATGCTGCTTTCCGGCCTGACCGTGACCATGATTGAACGTGACACTGATGCTGCCGCTGCCGGAAACCAACGTGTGATGAAAGTCCTTGAGGGCAGCAAGTCACGCGGCATCATTAGCCCGGAGCAGTTTGATACAATTATTGCCAACTTCAAGGCGGCAACGAGTTACTCTGAGCTTGCAGACGCTGATCTTGTTGTGGAAGCGGTCTTCGAGGACATGGGTGTCAAGAAACAGGTTTTCTCGGAACTGGAAAGCGTCTGCCGGAAGAATGCTATTCTTGCAACCAACACTTCTTATCTCGACATCAATGAAATTGCTGCTTTAACCAAACATCCGGAACGGGTGCTTGGCCTGCATTTTTTCTCACCTGCGCACATTATGAAACTCGTCGAAGTCATCAAGACAGAAACGGTTTCACCCGAAGTTTTGGCGACCGGTTTTGCTGTTGCGAAACACATACGCAAGACACCCGTTTTGTCCGGCGTATGCGACGGGTTTATTGGCAACCGCATACTGGCGAACTACCGCAAGCAATGCGATTACATGCTTGAGGATGGAGCAAGCCCGCAAGATATCGATACTGCGATGCGCAATTTCGGCATGGCCATGGGGCCATTCGAAATGCAAGACCTGGCTGGTCTTGATATCGGCTGGGCCAACCGCAAACGTCTTGCACCCACCCGTGATCCCAATGAACGTTATGTCAAAATCGCCGACCGCATTTGTGAACTTGGCCATTTCGGCCAGAAAACAGGTTCAGGCTGGTATCAATATCCTGAAGGCTCCAGGAAAGGCATTCCAGATCCAGTCGTCGAAAAGATCATAGCCGAGGAACGTGAGGCAGCCGGAATCACGCCACGCCATTTCACCATGGCTGAAATCCAGCGCAATATCCTTGCAGCAATGGTCTCGGAAGGACAGAAAATCCTCGATGAAGGCATTGCCCGCTCGCCAGCCGATATCGACATGGTTTTTATCCTCGGTTACGGGTTTCCGCGTTGGCGCGGTGGACCGATGTTTGCGGGCGGTATTCGGGATTAATCCCGCTCAACGTTCTAGCTTGAAACTTCCAGTTTCTTCGTACTCAGGTTTGAAATACTCAGCCAGCTGAAGGCAATCATTCCTGCTGCACAGCCAAGACACAGCGGCAGCCCACCCAGTTCATAGCTTAGCCCTGAAAGAACGGTACCGATCAGGCGGCCGGCTGCATTCGCCATATAATAAAACCCGACATCCATTGTCACCCGTTCTGAGCTCGTGAACGCCAGGATGAGATAGGAATGAAGCGAAGAATTAATGGCAAAAAGTGCCCCGAAAATCAGCAGCCCGACAACAATTGACCCGGTGAGCAAAGTGGTTGGCTCTGCATGCAGGTAAACCATGGCCGTCAGTGTGGCAGGCACAAAGAACAATGTGCCAACCCAGAATCTTGCGCTGTTGACTATATCATCCTGTGAGCGCTCTTTCGCGCGCAGCAAACGGGGCGCGTTGGCCTGCACGAACCCGTACAGGATAACCCATACTGCCATGAATATCCCGATCAGGAAAAATGCAGTACGGTTGCTTTCCGGTGTGCCGTCAGAAAGCACTGAATAAAAGTAAATCGGAATGCCAACAACAAACCACACGTCCCGCGCACCGAAGAGAAACACACGGGCAGCGCTCAACCAGTTGACATTGCGATTTTTGGAAATGACCTCCTTGAACTTGGCATCCTTGCGGCCACGAGGAAGTCCAGCGGGCATTCGGAAGAAAACTGCCAAGAGAATAACACCGAGAATTACGGCCATGCCGAGCACTGCCGGAATAAACCCGACAAAACCCAAAGCCAGGGCGCCCAGCAGGAAACCCAGCCCCTTAACCGCATTTTTGGAGCCGGTAAGGATCGCCACCCATCGGAACAAGCCGCCATCCTCCTTTGGCGCCAGCAGTTTCACAGCACTTTTTGAACTCATCTTTGCCAAGTCCTTGGCGACACCAGATGCACCCTGCACCAGCATAACGAAAGCAACGGAGACAAAAACTGTCCAAGACGGATCAAGCCGGGAAAGCGCGAGAAGCGCAATGACTTGCAGCAACAAGCCAGCATAAAGCGTCGAGGTTAGCCCGAACCGCGCCGCAATCCAGCCTGCAGAAAGGTTGGTAACGACACCTGCAATTTCATAAAGAACAAAGAGATAGGCGAGTTGGACTGGTGAGAAGCCGAGCGTGTTGAAATGAAGGAGCACGAGCATGCGTAACGCGCCATCCGTCAGCATAAATGCCCAATAAGCGGCAGTTACGGCAATGTATGCGGAAAGTCCTTCCGGACGGCTCACAGGTTTTCTCCAACCATGAAGGCAATATCGACAAGGCGGTTCGCGTAACCCCATTCATTGTCATACCAAGCATAAACCTTGACCTGGGTTCCGTCCACAATCATCGTTGAAGGCGCGTCGATGACCGAAGAACGCGGATCGTTTGTATAGTCGGCGGAAACCAGCGGCCGTTCTTCATATCCAAGAATGCCGTTGAGTTCACCCTCGGAAGCCGCCTTGAACATGGCATTGACTTCTTCAACCGTTGTCTCGCGCTCAACCTCGAACACGCAATCCGTGAGAGACGAATTGAGTAACGGAACCCGAACCGCATGACCATTCAGCTTGCCCTTCAGTTCCGGATAGATGAGCGTAATGGCTGTCGCTGAGCCGGTTGTGGTTGGAATAAGCGAATTGAGCGCAGAACGGGCACGACGGAGATCTTTGGCCGGTCGGTCCACAATTGTCTGGGTGTTGGTCACATCATGAATGGTTGTGATAACCCCATGCTTGATGCCTATGCCTTCGTGAATGACCTTCACCACCGGCGCCAGACAGTTGGTTGTGCAACTGGCCGCAGTAATGATTTTATGTTGCCCGGGATCGTAAATGTTGTGATTGACCCCGTAAACAATGTTCGCAACGCCTTCATCTTTTACGGGTGCCGAAACCACAACTTTCTTGATCCCGGCATCAAAATACGGTTGCAGCTTCTCCTCTGTCTTGAAAGCACCCGTGCAGTCAATCACCACATCAACGCCAT
>JBCCYR010000124.1:0-7230 GCA_039189355.1 Pseudomonadota bacterium | reverse complement strand
GCTGGGTTTTGAAACAGGTTGAACAGGGCGATCAACATCACCCCGATAATCGCCCATAAAGCGAGGTTTCTGAAATTGGAATTCATTTAAACTTCCCGAAAAAATCCACCGGATTCAATATTACCGGAATGGTATATACCAAAATCGGCAGTCATACGTTAATTGCCAAGGTAAACGGCGATAAAAATTTTTGTGTGGTTACCGCTTCAGTTCCTGATTTCTGGCGGTGATTGTTCAGCGTGCAGCTCATTGCGTACGTGTTCCACGATTTCAAGCAGGGGAAAGTCATGCTCGGAGCAAAAATATTCGATTGCAGGAACCCTGAATGTAAGGCGTAATCCAATATCTCGATTAAAACCTTGAACGAAAGGAATGAAATGTACGCCATTTTCCCTGGTTAGTACTGGTGATGCATGCAAAGCCGCCCTGGGCCTGACATCCATCCGTATTCCAAGTTCAGTCTCGATTTCCTTCAACTGGCCACGATCCATTGCAGAACAAAGATAGGACCGGTCTGTGCTGTTATCGATAAGAATTCGGTTATCCCAGAGAACCTGGCTAAACGGCGCAACATGTGTTGCTTCAAGGTTCCGGCTTTCACGGTAAAACCTGAAGACAGACTTGTGCCGCTCAACAATTGCATAGCCGGAACTGATGCGTTCTCCCCGTTCCAAAGCAAGAATTTTGCTGGCAACATCATGAGGCACAAAATGCTCTCGTCCTCCGGCAATGGCAACGAGAACCTGAGCGATCAGAATTGCTGCATGATCATTTGGCTGATTGGCCATGAAGCGGGCGTCAATGCTGAAAACAGGGCCATTTTCAACAACGAGTTCATCAACAAGAATATCGGAAACGGTTTTGGCCACCAGCTTTCTGTATCGGCCTGACAATGCAGCAAAACGGCATATATCTTCCTTGGCAATATCCGTTTTTGCAAGGTGCTGGCGTACCCTGACCCGTTCGAAAGACCGGTCCATGTTCGACGGATCTTCAATCCAGACTTGTCCGATAGCTGCAAGATACTGCCTCAAGGCATCGCGGCTTGCATCAAGGAGCGGGCGATGCACCTTCAATCCTGAAGGCAAGAGCATTGTCCTTGCCATCCCCGCCAGTCCACGCCATTGCGGGTTCTTGCCATCACGCGAGTTCCGCATCCAGAGTGTCTCGGCCTGGTCATCGCTGGTGTGCGCCACCAGTATTTCTTCTGCGCCGATATCTTTCGCAAACTCTTCCATCAGAAGATATCTTGCTTGCCGGGCAGCTTCAGAAATACCTGCCGCAGGCTTCATCCCTTCCCAGGCAAGCGTAAAATGCGGAAGCCCCAAACCTTCGCACAACCCTGCAACAAAAGCAGCTTCTGCTGCCGCCTCAGGGCGCAGACCATGGTCCACGGTTACAACCCTCAAATCCGCACCGACGACACTGGCCCATGCAGCCGCAAGATTGAGCATTGCAACCGAATCGCTGCCACCGGAAACAGCAACCACTACCGGCACGTCGCTGCGGACACCTTCAAAAATCTGCCTTGGATTTAACACTGGGCTATTCACGAAAATTACATCAGTTAATCGCACATTTGGCGGCACGCTGCTCAAATGCAACATTGCGTTTTACCGCACGCGATGCATCCGGATACTTTTCCAGAACTTCCGCAAATGTTGCGCACGCAAGCTCGCGTTGATTGAGCCCGGCAATTGAAACCCCCAGCTTCAGGAGAGATTGGGGGCCGAACTTGCTGTTGGGCCAGTTCTTTTGTGCATCAAGATAAACTTCGGCCGCCTTACGGTATTCTCCCCTGCCAAGATAGCTCTCGCCAAGCCAAAAACGTGCTTCGGGCAATCGTGGATGCGCAGAATACTGTTCGGAGAATGAAAGCAGAACCGTTTCGGCATCTTCATAGCGTCCGGTCTGCACATAATCATAACCCAGCTCAAACAAGCCATCCGGATCGGAGGGCAACTCTTGACGCGAGGGATCCGGAACCGGATTTTGCAATCCTGCCGTCAAATCCAGTGGTTTTCCGAGTGACGAGTCAACGATGTTGCCATTCTCATCGAACTGAATGGTTCCAAGGCTACCTCCGACATTGGGATCAACCGAAGCCTCGCCATCATAAATTTCTACCCCGTCAATTGTTCTTGCCAGTTTTGTTGATTCTTCCTGCCCGCCTGATCCAGCTGACGCAACTTGCTGATCAGACGGTTCCTGCTTTTCCAGGCGAATAAACCCATCTTCATCTGTCTGCGCAGTCTGTGCTTCACCAGAGCCAAGATTTCCCTGTTTTTCCTCCAGTTGCTGAAACCGGAATTCATTGTCTTCCTGCATACGACGGATCAATTCCTGCATCTCGAGAAGCTGGAAATTAAGCTCTTCGATTTTTCCGTTCAGTTGGCGAATTTGCTATTCCAGCACGCTAACCCGGTAATCGGCATTACCGGATTGGGCCTTGATTACCGGGGTTCCCGGCTCAAGCGCGTAAGCAGGTAAATGCATTACCCCCCAAAACAAAAGCAAAGGCAAAAGTCTTTTCATGTCTGCAACCCGTCAGTTCATTCTTATTTTAGCCTGACGCAGGGTTTGTAACATCAAAACTGCGTCAAAACTTTGTTTACAAGCATAATATGACAATTGCAAAAGGGGCGGCTTCAAAGAAACCACCCCGTCAAAAATACAACCGTCATGGGCTTTGGCTTTAGCCTGTTGGTGCTGCCAGAACCGTTACAGAACGGCGGTTTTGCGACCAGCAGGAAATGTCGTTACAGACCGCGACCGGGCGCTCCTTGCCAAACGAGATTGTCTTCAAACGGTTGGCCGGAACACCTTTTGACGCAAGATAGTCACGGGTAGCTGCCGCCCGTCTTGCGCCCAATGCCAAGTTGTATTCACGGGTTCCGCGCTCGTCAGCATGACCTTCAACCGTGATTGGATAATTCGGATATTGCAGCAACCACTGGGCCTGACGGTCAAGCGTCTGGCGCGAGGACGGCGTCAGGATTGAAGAATCGGTTTCAAAGAATACCCGGTCACCAACATTCACAGTGAAGTCCTGTTGAGAGCCAGGTGTTGCACCGTTAAGACCCAACTGTCCTGCATTGTCAGGCAGGTTTTTCTTTTGTGCGCATCCAGCAACGGCAAGCCCGAGAAAAAGGGCCATAGCAAATCGTGAACGCAGAATCGGATTGGAAGCTAGCATTGCCCCATCACTCCTTAGATTTTTAGTTGGTCTGTAAATAACTTGTTCAGGTTAATTTCGCTTCAAGAATTAGAGTTAACAGACCCTTACCCACTCACATTCCGGCGAGCATCCGGAATAATATCTTGTTACAATTCGCGGCCTTTGATCATGCTAATATGACGAAACAGCGGCAAGTTATGTGATTTTGATCAGTCCAGCAAAGGGGACCATGCAGGGTCTGACGCAAAATTCGGTGTCGGAATGCGCCGTTCATTGTACCCGGTCAAATCAATTGAATAAAGCTGTGGGCCACCACTTGCGCCAGGGCTGTCCCTGAAGAACATCAGCACACGCCCGTTTGGAGACCATGTCGGCCCTTCATTGTGAAACCCTTCGGTCAAAATACGCTCGCCTGACCCATCCGTACGCATCACGCCGATCAGGAACTGCCCGCCGGATTGCTTGGTAAAGGCGATCAGGTCTCCTCGCGGCGACCAGACAGGGGTTGAATAGCGGCCAGTGCCGAAAGAAATACGTTTTGCTTCTCCACCGCTTGCGGGCATCACGTAAAGTTGTTGGCGTCCGCCCCGGTCAGATTCAAACACGATCTGTGAACCATCCGGAGAATAAGAGGGTGCCGTATCAATTGCGGCTCCGCTTGTGAGCCGTGTGGTGTTACGCGAGCGCAAGTCCATCGAGTAAAGATTTGCATTACCACCCTGCTGCAGGCTCATGACCACTTTCTGGCCATCCGGCGAAAAACGCGGAGAGAACGTCATGCCCGGAAAATTGCCGACAATTTCCCGCTGCCCGGTTTCGATCTGCAACAAGTATACACGCGGTTGCCCGCCATCAAACGACATATAGGTGATTTCCTGGCGGGTTGGTGAAAAGCGCGGCGTCAGCACAAGATCATTACCGTTTGTCAGGCTCTGAACATTCGCACCGTCCTGGTCCATGATCGTGAGACGTTTGACACGACGGTCTTTCGGTCCGGATTCATCAACAAATACAACGCGGGTATCAAAATACCCCTCTTCCCCGGTCAGAGCCGTATAAATCCGGTCGGCGATAATATGCGCAAGCCTGCGCCAGAGTTTGGGATCAATATCAAACCGCTGCCCTTCAATCTGGTCAGCAGCAAAGACATCCCACAGCCTGAATTCTGCGCGCAGTTTTCCGTCCGGTAATCTGGTGATCGCACCATTCACAAGCGCCTGCGCATTGATCTGCCTCCAGTCTTCAAAACGGGGAGTAGTGTTGGCATCAAGACTGGTCTGGATAAACGCATTCTTGTCGATCGGTTTGAACAGACCTGAATTGCGCAGATCAGCATCAATTACTGAAACAATGTCCTGAGCAATCTGATCACCCTGAAAGTCCATGATCGCAATCGGTAACGGTTCGACATTGCCTTTGGTTATGTCAATCTCGACGCGGGCATATGAATGCACCGTCATCAACAAGAATGTGACAAACGCCATTATCAACTTCAAAGGCTGTGGAATATGCATGGAAAACCTCTTTGAAAATTACTTTCCTATTGGAACATCGCTGAAGGATGAAATGTCACACTAATTTCTTTCCATGTTTCATACTTGTCTTTAGGCAAAAAATCATATGGTGCACATCTTAGGGTATATCTGGTTACGTCACGTGTATAACGTGCGCGTTCATTGGCCGTGCCTCCTCGGCCAGCTGCAGCAAGACTTCCTGGAATAATCGAGCCATCAGGGTTGAGCCTAATTTCAACAGTGACTCGAAGGTCATCCGATATACGTCTACCAGCTTGTCCAGCAGAACAACGGCTAATGTTTGAAATCAACTGATCTTCTTCCCTTTTCGAGAGTTTTTCAGCAAAGCTTGTACCCCTAGTGCCCAAAGCAGCAGTCTGTGTCGACTTCTTCTGCCCTCCGGATGCTTCTTTTTCAGTCGTCTTGTTGTTCTTGATGATGTCACTTACGGAAGGTTCATCACTTTTCTTTGCATCACTGGTTTCCTTGGACGGCTTGTCTTCCGGTGTCTTCCGCTCCGTCGTTTTGGCAGTGTTGGGCTTTGGCGGGCTAGGCTTTGAAACAGGTACCGGAAGCGTCTCCGGCAGGGCTGCCAGTTGGGTTTCTGCTTCGGTAGGCTCCGCCGTCTGCTCCTCAGGTTTTTCCTCGGTGATTGGTGTTGCAGGATCGTTCAGCGAAGCAAGTTCCGTTGCAGGTGTTGGTTCTTCCTTTTGCGCCTCAGTGGGCACAGGATCGGGTTTCTCCAAAGCCTGGTCCGGTTCAGGGGCAGTCGCAGTCTTGTCTACCGCCCTTTCTGCAGGTTCAGCGTTGTTTTCGGTTTTCTCATCGGTTTGGGCATCGCCTACATTCTGCGCTTCAGGAACCTCTTCAGGCTTTTTTGTGGGCGTTGGAGCTGGCTGCGATGAAACTTCCGCTTCCTGTTCACCCTGAACGGGAGTACTTTCCGCACTGGTTTCAAAATCGATCTCAACATTGTTGAGTTCAATTTGCTGCAATTCGGGCGCGGACAGGTTCAGCAACCCCCAGCTAAGGAGTGCCGCATGTAAAACCGTCGATGTTGCAACTCCGAACTTCATGCTTCTATCCGGTAACCTTCAGACACATGTTCATTATTGTTGCGGCAGACTAGTCATCGTGAACTTTTTGTAGCCAGCAGCGGAAATCTGGCCCAAAACCTTGGCAATGATTTCATAAGGTGCCGCACTGTCCCCCTTGATGAATATCCGTGTATCGAATTTTTCCTGTGTTGCGTCCGTAACGGCTCTCAACTTTGGCGTAAGTTCATTGAGCGGGATTTCAGTTGCACTTTCGGCATTTTCGGAATTTCCACCAAGAAAAATTTTCCCGTCCTTTGTAATGCTGAGCTCAAGCGGTTTGGTCTCTACATTGACAGGAGCAGCAGCAGTTTCCGGCAGATCAACTTCAACCCCGACTGTCAGCAATGGTGCCGCCACCATGAAAATGATCAGCAACACAAGCATCACATCCACGAAAGGCGTGACGTTGATCTCATTGATTGGCTGGTGGCGTTTGTTGCGGCGGCGTTTGCTGCCACCGGATTGTGCCACACCTGTTGACATTCCCATGTCTGTTCACCCGTCCGGTTATTCAGCTGCGCGGCGTTGTTGCGCGGCCTGGTTATTCTTTTCATCAATCTGGCGCGAAAGTATGGCGGAAAACTCATCCGCAAACCCTTCCAGCCGGTTGATGATCTTGCCGACATCTGACGACAGTTTGTTGTAAAAGATCGTTGCCGGGATCGCCGCAAGCAAACCAAGGGCCGTTGCGAGAAGCGCTTCCGCAATACCTGGTGCAACAACGGCAAGGCTGGTGGATTTCGATCCGGCAATCGCCTGAAACGAAACCATGATACCGATTACCGTACCAAAAAGACCCACGAACGGTGCTGCAGAACCGATTGTCGCAAGATACATTAAACGCTTTTCGAGTTTTTCGGTTTCCTTGGACAAAGAAACATCAAGCACTTTGTCAATACGCGTTTGAAGACCGATTGGTGAATTAGCACCCCGCTCAAAGGAACGCTTCCATTCCCGCATGGCAGCCACAAACAGCGCACCCATGCCGCTCGTATTACGGTCAGCAAGTGTCCTGTACAATTCTTCAAGGGACTGACCAGACCAGAACACTTTTTCAAACCTGTCCAGTTGACGCCTCGTGCGGGCAAACAAAAGCCACTTGTCCAGAATGATCGCCCAGCTCCAGATCGAGGACAAAATCAGCCCGATCATGACCAGTTTCACCGTAAACGTAGCTTCCAGAAAAAGGCCCAGAAGCGAAACGTCAATCGTTTCACCCAGTTCCGCCCCTTCAATACCCTGCGCAAATGCCGATGACACGCCAAGTAATGCAGTTTCAATCATGTCTGCCTGTCTCTTTCAAAAATATGCGGCACGGAATGTTTCCCAGCCACCCCAGTATGCCTTGATAGTGAAAACTGTGGTCAAAGGATGACGTGGGATGGACCGCTTTGACTCTACGTAACTTTAGAATCCATTAGGGTTAATGAAGCGTTAGGAT
>JBCCYR010000123.1:0-7250 GCA_039189355.1 Pseudomonadota bacterium | reverse complement strand
TTTTCGGCGCATTGTTTCCCCAGTTCATAGACGCATCGCAGCCGGTTTGGCCGCAACTGCTTATTCTGGGCAGCACCTATCTTTTTGTAGATGGTGTGCTGCTGCTTGCCTGGGGCTGGTTTGCAGCGAAAACAGCAAACCGGTTCAAACAGGTTGGCGGCGTCTGGATGAACTGTATTTCCGGTCTCATCATGCTGGCGGCTGCAGGCCTGCTGGCTTCCAAAAATCTGGAAGTGGAAACGGCAAAATGAACGTGACACTTCTTGATGGTGGCATGGGTCAGGAACTGATCCAGCGTTATGGGGAGCCACCGACGCCCCTATGGTCTACCCATGTGATGATGCACCAACCTGAACTCGTAGGTGAAATCCACGATGATTATTTCGCTGCAGGTGCAGAAGTCGCAACGACCAATACCTATGCAATTCATCGCGACCGTTTGCAGCGGCAAGACCCTGCACTGGAAAGCCAATTCAAGGACCTTCATAAAAAGGCTTGCGACATCGCCAGTCAGTCACGTGACAAAAACGGCAGTGGCCTGATCGCTGGCTCTATGGGGCCACTCGGATTTTCCTACCGCCCTGACTTGAATTTTCCGCCTGAAGAAGCCGCAGAGCTTTTTGCAGAAATCACCAAAATCCACGAACCAGATGTGGATTTTCATCTGATTGAAACGGTGAGCAGCATTGAGCATGCAAAGGGTTGCCTGATGGGCGCTTCTGTTTCCTCCAAACCTGTCTGGTTGGGGATTACGGTGGCAGATAATGATGGAACAAAGCTCCGGTCAGGCGAAGATGTAGCGGACATAAAATCTGTATTGAAGGAGTTCGCGCCTGATGCACTTCTGATCAATTGCTCAACACCGGAAGCTGTCAACCAGGCAATCTCTGTAATTTCAGACGTGGAAATTCCTTTTGGTGCTTACGCCAACGCCTTTACCTACATTACTTCCAGTTTCACGGAATCAGAAACGGTTGACCAACTCGAGGCCCGCACGGATCTCGGTCCGGAAAAATACGCAGAATTCTGTGCTGAATGGGTCGCACAAGGAGCCACTGTTATTGGCGGATGTTGTGAGGTAGGTCCTGCACATATTGCAGAACTGAAAAGGAGATTCCACTAGTGCCTTCCCCCTCCCAACGTATCACCGAAATTTCCGAATCCGACCTTGAAGGTTGGGAAGTTTACGTTGAAGCACAAAAGCGCAATCACGAAGGCGCAGACATCCTGATGGTCTGCATCGGGGATCATGATTTTCCAACGCCGTTTGATTCCGTTGCCGCATGCAAGAAAGCGCTTGATGACGGCTTTCACAACTATTCGGAAATCCAGGGCCAACCCGCATTGCTGGAAGCAATAGCCAAGGTTTCTACAAGAGCCGCCGGCATGCCCGTTTCGACCAAGGAAGTCATAGCCATGCCCGGCGGCCAAGGCGGGCTTTATGCATCCATGCAGGCCGTTCTCAACCCCGGTGATCATGTTGTCATCGTCAGTCCACACTATGTTACGTACCCGGGAACAGTACGTTCGGCAGGTGGCACATTTACTCTTGTGGAAGCCTCGCCGGATAATGGTTTCCAGCCGGAGGCAAGCGCAATTGAGGCAGCCATCAAGCCAAATACACGCGCTGTGATGATCAATTCGCCCAACAATCCGACATGTGCAATTTACTCACGCGAGACACTTGAGGCGATTGCAAAAGTCTGCATCGACAAGGATGTGTGGCTGATTTCTGACGAGGTCTACTGGTCGCTCAGCAATGACCAGCACATCTCCCCCCGCTCCCTGCCGGGCATGAAGGACCGGACACTGGTTATCCAGTCGATGTCAAAGAGCCATGGCATGACCGGCTGGCGCTTTGGCTGGATTATTGCCTCTGAGGAAATGACCTACTTCCTCACCCAGCACAATCTCGTTTCCACCTACGGCATGAACGATTTTATCAGCCGGGCAGCAACAATTGCGCTCAACGACGAAATTGGCGTGAATGAAATAGCGGAAACCTACCGCAAACGCGGCGAAGTATTCCTGGATGCCTTGCAGGGCGCAAACGGCATCCGGACCATGAACGAGCCCGGCGGTATGTATTTCATGCTGGATATTCGTTCGATAACCAATGACGCGCAAAAATTCGCGTTTGGCCTGCTCGACGAGGAAAGCATGGCAGTGATGCCCGGAGACAGTTTCGGACCTTCGGCAGCCGGGCATTTGCGTATCAGTCTCTGCCAACCCGAAGAGAAATTAAAAGAAGCAGCAACGCGCTTGCGTCGCTTTGCATCCAGCTACAAAGAATAGAAAGACCTGACCAAATGAGCAAACCTGTTCCTTCCAAAGCAAGTGCAGTCATTATCGGCGGCGGTGTTGCCGGGTGTTCTGTCGCCTATCACCTTGCCAAACTCGGTTGGAAAGATGTCGTTCTCCTGGAACGCAAACAGCTAACAAGTGGAACGACATGGCATGCCGCAGGCTTGATCGCCCAGCTTCGTGCCACCAAGAACATGACCAAGCTTGCGAAATACAGTCAGGAACTCTACGGCAAGCTGGAAGAAGAAACAGGCGTGGCGACAGGCTTCAAGCGTGTTGGTTCAATAACTGTAGCTCTTACCGAAGAGCGCAAGGAAGAGATTTACCGTCAGGCATCCATGGCCCGCGCATTTGGCGTGGAAGTTGAGGAAATTTCACCTGCAGAGGTAAAACAACGGTATGAACATCTTAATGTAGATGATGTTACAGGCGCTGTTTACCTGCCACTGGATGGCCAGGGAGACCCTGCAAACATAGCCCATGCCTTGGCCAAGGGTGCCAAGCAAAATGGTGCAAAGGTCATTGAAGGCGTCAAGGTAACAGCAATCCACAAACAGGATGGACGCGTAACCGGCGTGGACTGGAAACGCGACGGGGCGGATGACCAGGGTACGATTGAAGCAGATTATGTCGTGAACTGTGCAGGAATGTGGGGCCATGAAGTCGGCCGCATGGCAGGTGTTACTGTTCCGCTGCATGCGTGTGAGCATTTTTACATTGTTACCGAGGGGATTAAAGGACTCACCCAGCTTCCTGTTCTGCGCGTGCCGGACGAATGTGCATATTACAAGGAAGATGCCGGAAAAATGCTTCTTGGAGCGTTTGAACCGGATGCAAAACCTTGGGGCATGGAAGGCATCCGCGAGGATTTCTGTTTCGACCAGTTGCCGGAGGATTTCGATCATTTCGAACCAATCCTGGAAAAAGCAGTCAACCGCATGCCGATGCTGGGAGAAGCAGGCATTCATACCTTCTTCAATGGTCCGGAAAGCTTCACACCGGATGATGCCTATCACCTTGGAGAAGCGCCAAACTTGAGGAATTTCTTCGTTTGTGCCGGCTTCAACTCAATCGGCATCCAGTCTTCAGGTGGCGCAGGCATGGCCCTTGCGCAATGGATGCATGACGGGGAACGTCCATTTGACCTTGGGGATGTGGACATCGCCCGCATGCAACCATTCCAAGGCAACAAGCATTACCTGTTTGAAAGGTCAAAAGAAACGCTCGGCCTGTTGTATGCCGATCATTTCCCGTACCGCCAGAAGGATACCGCCAGAGGCGTACGCCGGACACCATTCCACAACCACCTCCTGCAGCATGGTGGAGTGATGGGCGAAATCGCCGGCTGGGAACGTGCAAACTGGTTTGCGAATGAAGGTCAGGAGCGTGAATACCGGTATTCCTGGAAGCGCCAGAACTGGTTTGAAAACTCTGCCGCAGAGCATAAGGCCGTGCGCGAGAATGTCGGCATGTACGATATGTCCTCCTTTGGAAAGATCCGGGTTGAGGGCAAGGATGCAGAAAGTTTCATGAATTATGTCGGTGGCGGCAACTACTCAGTCCCGGTCGGCAAGATCGTTTACACACAGTTTCTGAACAATCGCGGCGGCATCGAAGCCGATGTTACGGTCACCAGACTGTCTGAAACCTGCTACCTTGTCGTAACACCTGCTGCTACCCGTCAGGCAGACCAGGCCTGGATGATGCGCCACGTGGGTGACTATAACGTTGTCATTACCGATGTAACCGCAGGCGAAGGCGTTCTGGCTGTAATGGGACCAAAATCACGCGAACTGCTACAAAAGGTAAGCGCGAACAATTTTTCCAACGAAATCAATCCGTTCGGTACAGCCCAGGACGTTGAAATCGGCATGGGACTGGCCCGCGTTCATCGTGTTACCTATGTAGGCGAACTTGGCTGGGAGATATACGTTTCAGCCGATATGGCAGGGCATGTGTTCGAGACGCTATACGAGGCCGGACAGGATATGGATCTGAAACTGTGCGGCATGCACATGATGGATTCGTGCCGAATCGAAAAGGCATTCCGTCACTTTGGTCATGACATTACATGCGAGGATCATGTGCTTGAAGCAGGCCTCGGGTTTGCAGTGAAAAAGGACAAGCCAGATTTTATCGGCCGCGAAGCGGTACTCAAGAAGCAGGAAGAGGGACTGAAAATGCGCCTGGTCCAGTTCAGGCTGACCGATCCCGAGCCACTCCTTTATCACAACGAGCCAGTTATCCGGGATGGTGAAATCGTGAGTTACATCACGTCCGGCAATTACGGTCATACGTTGGGTGGCGCAATCGGCATGGGCTATGTGCCTTGTGAGGGCGAATCTGCTGCACAAGTCCTGGAATCATCATATGAAGTTGAAGTCGCAGGCTCCCGCGTCAAGGCTGAGGCCAGTCTCAAGCCGATGTATGATCCGAAAAGCGAGCGGGTGAAAGTATAACGGATTCAATCACCCGGCTTGATTTCGGGCAGATTGTTTTTTAGGGCGATGGCTGCAAGTTGGGCTGTTCTGCCCAAAGGTTCATCACCTTCAAGCACGCGATAAAGTCTGAGTGGAGAATCGCCCAAGGCTTCTGCTGCTTCCTCAACCGTCATGCCGGTCCGCTCTAGCAAAAGACTGAGTGTGCAGTGCTCGAATTCCACTTCCGTATCTGCTTGCATTTGAACATTTCACCACGAAGATTACACACTCAGTTTTGCACAAGTCAGGATAAACAGAAATACACACCCTTGTGAGCTTCATTTACTTTTCGAAGCCGGACTACTCAATAGGATGCACGCCCGCCTTAATTGCAGCAAGCGCAAGTCTTAGCTGCAAAGGCACATCACGGTCCTGCTTCTCAATCACCTGCAGCGTTTTTACACTGACGCCAACCACTGTTGAGAACTGCCGAAGCGACCATCCGCGTGATTCGCGGAATTCTTTTAAATCTTTGCCCGTAAACACCAACTTCCCCCATGTTTACGGTTTCTGCTTACACAGTTGCCTGACGTCACACAACTTGCTTTTAACCTTTTGTTTAGCAAGTCGCGCTCAATATTGTTGTATTTTTACCACACCAATATATGAAAATAGGGCAAATAAGGACTATTTAATGAACAGTTTTCTCTCTCCAATTGACGGAATGCATCGTAGGAATGTAGTAAATTTATCACAATCTTGCGTACATACGTGGATTGAATAACTCCAAATTAGGAAAACATAATGAACATCAAATCTCTTCTTCTTGGCTCAGCAGCTGCGATGGTAGCTGTCTCTGGCGCACAAGCAGCTGATGCTATTGTCGTCGAGCCGGAGCCGGTTGAGTATGTACGCGTTTGTGACGCATACGGCTCAGGCTTCTTCTTCATTCCGGGCACTGAGACATGTATTCGTTTCTCAGGCTTCGTACGTTCTGCTTACGAAAAAGCTTACCTTGACGGTACTGCTGCCGGTCTTGCTGCTGGCGATCTTCCACCAACAGCTTCTGGTCTTGTTTTGGAACAACCAGCAGGCACAGGTGCGGTATTGGTTCCTCAAGGTGGTGTAATTCCTGGTGCTGCAGTCGACCCAAATGGTGCTGATGGCGTTGCTGGTACTGCTGACGATGTCGTAGCAGCAGCTGGTAACGAACTGTCACCAGTCAACATTGAATCAGCAGCTGTTGCAGCGTCTTCATTCGACAACGATTTCCAGCTTTGGGGCCAGCGCGGTCGTCTGAACATCGACACACGCAACGAAACAGACTGGGGCACACTGCGTGCGGTTTACCGTCTTGAAGGTGGTCAGTCGAACGTTGACGTTGACATCGACATGGACGTTGCGCTGATCTCGCTTGCCGGCTTCCGTGCTGGTTTTGCCGGTGCAAACTACTGGTCATCAAACCACGGCTTTGGTTGGGTCAACGCTGAATCAGTTGCAACCAACGCTTCCGGTATCTTCTACCCGGATGGCTATTACGGCTTCGACGATGCGACCATCTTCGACTACACATTTGCTGCTGACGGTTTCTCAGTAACAGTTGGTATTGAAGATCCACGCATCTCCTATGGCCGTGACGGTTTCTTGAACACTACCAACAATGGTGGTGAAGACGGTGACGTGAACTTCTACGCTGGTTTCAACTACTCAGGCGATGGCTTCGGTGTTGCATTCACAGCTGTTCATGACTCACTGGCTCAGGATGTAACTGCCAGTGGTATCGATGGTGACCGTGGTGAGTGGGCATACAAGGTTTCTGCAAACCTTGACCTGTCAGAGTTCGTACCTGGTGGTACTCTCTGGGGCATGTATGCTGACGACGGTGACGCAAACACTGACTACGTTCACACAGCACTCCAGCTTGAAAACCCTGAATCAATCTGGGGTGTAGCATTCCAGATGAACCTGACTGACGAAGTTGAGTTCTGGGTTAACTACTGGGATGCTGATGGTGGTTACGGTACTGCTGGTGAGTTCGCTGGCGCAATCATCGACGAAGGTGATGCACAGCAGTTTGGTGTAGGCCTTAACTGGTTCCCATCAGCTGCTCCTGGCTTCCACATCAAGACTACATACTTCACAGGTGAGATTGAGAACTCTGCTTCAAGTGTTCTTGCTGGTCTTGCTGGTGTAACCGGTGGCGCAATCGATGCTGACTTCGACGGTTTCGAAGTATCCGTACGCCGCGACTTCTAAGTTGAAAAGACATGACAACCCGTAATCATCAATACGGGTTGTCAGATATACCTGCAGACTAATCCACTGTAGGGAAATCCTATAGAATCCCTATAGGTTACAGAAAGACCCGGCAGTTTTCTGTCGGGTCTGCTTGATTCTAGGTTTGCAGTTGAATTTTAGGCGGAAACATCACTTTATTACCAAGTCATTACCAAACTTGTTGCATAAATGTGACACTACTTGACTTACAAGCATGGTTTCCCCCCAAATCCGCAAACTCAAATTGAC
>JBCCYR010000122.1:0-7350 GCA_039189355.1 Pseudomonadota bacterium | reverse complement strand
CCAGCAGGCGGCAGAAGAGCTCGGCGTTACCCCGGCAGCCCTTTCGTACCAGATAAGACAACTGGAAGAGCATCTGGAACTGAAACTGTTTCATCGCCTGAACCGCGCCGTTGAACTGACCCGCGAGGGCAGAATGATTGCATCCGGTGTTGTAGAAGCATTCGAAAGACTGGAGGAAACCTTTTCGCTACTGTCACAGGACGAAGACGACAAGCTGGTCGTTTCAACGGGGCCAGCCTTTTCCGCCAAATGGCTCGCACCACGCTTGCACTCTTACCTTGAAGAAAATCCGGAAATTGATTTCAGACTGTCAGCCAATTTGAAACTGACAGATTTTGAGCGCGATGATGTGGATGCAGTGATCCGGTTTGGTGCGGGAAATTATCCTGAACTGTATGTGGAACCCTTGTTTCAGGAAATTTCCACGCCCCTCATTTCACCGCAGTTGTTTGAAAAATCCGGCGGCAAGGCAGATGAAACCCTGTTTCAGCAGGTAACCCTGATACACGATGAATCCCTGAAGTTCCTCGAAGCAAGCCAGTGGGAAAACTGGCTGAAGGAAATGAGGTACACGTCCATCGATCCGCAGCGCGGTGCTCGGTTCAGTCATGCGGATCATTGTATTGAGGCAGCAGTGGACGGCGGCGGTATTGTCATGGCGAGGCTTGGTTTTGCGTTCCGGGAAATCAGGGCAGGCCGTCTGATTGCACCGTTCAAACAGGCCATCAGCGCGAAGGGCGGATTTTATTTCTGCTGCCCGGAGGAAAATCTCGAGAAAGAAAAAGTCCTCCACTTTCTTGCATGGCTGCGGGATGAAGCAGCAGACCAGGCACAGGCAATCAGGGAATTCATGAAAGACAGAGTGTTGTTGTAAAATGGAACTGCGCTAATTCCGGCCTATGGACACATCCCTTTTCCAGATTCAGTCACCACGATGGCTTATTGTTCCTTATGTCGCGAACATATTGATCCTGATACCTGTCTGCTATTCATTAATATTCAGTGGCACTACGGCGGGTGTTTTTGAAGGCCGCGTGGCCAATTCCGATGGATTGCGTATTCTTGTTGCGAGCCTGTATCTGGCAATAGTGGCAGCCTCAATTGGCGGTTTGTTCCTGCCGGAATTTTTCGCGCCGATAATTCTCATACAGATATTTTACAAATCAATGTGGCTACTGTTGTTCATTGTGCCGTCACTCAATAATGGAGTTCTCGTCCCTGCGGGAATTTCAACAACATTTGCACTGATTGTTGTATGCTATCCGCTGTTTTTCTGGCTGGCATCGCGTTAAATTGGCTAAATGAAATACAAGTCTTTCTTGATAGGCCTGTTGTTTTTGTTAGCAGCTTGCAGCGATACCGGGCAAATTCCACCTGCTCCGGTAGCCAGTGATGTTTCAAAAAGGGCAATACCCCAAGGCTCGCTAGTCGGCTTCAAACATCATGAAAACCCGGTTCATGTCTGGCGTTCCGTTCCCTATGCCAAGCCGCCGGTCGCAGACCTTCGCTGGCGTGCGCCAAGACCTGCAGAGGGCTGGGGTGAAACAAGGCAAGCACTCGACCATGCGCCTTGGTGCACACAGATACGCCGGAGAATCGATGATGGCTCATCAGCGGATGCGATTCCACTCGGCGAAGTCATGGGTCAGGAGGATTGTCTATATCTGAACATTTACGCTCCGGAGATGACTGCCGAAGCAGCTGCCAATTCGGATTTGCCGGTCATGATGTGGATACACGGTGGCTCCAATGTCTGGGGCCGGGCCGAGCAATATGACCCTTCCGCACTTGTAGCGCAGGAAAACGTCATTGTTGCTGTTATTCAATACCGTCTCGGCCCCATGGGATGGTTTGCCCATGACGCGTTGGAAGACTCTGCGAAAACACCAGATGACCGCAGTGCCAATTTCGCCATTCTTGACCAGATCGCTGCGCTCGACTGGCTGAAAGAAAACATTCAAACCTTTGGCGGGAACCCGGAAAATATTACCGTTTTTGGAGAAAGTGCCGGCGGACACAACATTGCAGCACTTCTTGCCAGCCCAAAAGCAAAAGGAAAATTCGACAAGGCAATCATCCAGTCAGGCATTTTCCGGTCTGTAAGTCTGAAGGCAGCAAAAGAGGGCCACCCGAGATCAGGCAACAAAATCGCCGGAAAACTTGTTGGCAACACCGTAACCGCTGACGCGTTGCGCAAGGTACCGGTCAAGGATGTCTTTGATGCCTATGGTTTAAAGGATATCGTCACCAACTGGTCTCCACCCCGCATCATCGAAGACGGAATTGTTGTGCCGACTGGCGGCATCATGAATGCTCTGAACTCCAAAACCACCTTCAATGCCGTACCGGTCATGACAGGCACCAACAGGGATGAAACGAAGTTGTTTAACATTTTAAACCCCGATCTGGTTGGTTGGTGGCTCTGGCTGATCCCCTATGCCCATGACCAGGATTTCTATGACGCGCTTTCCGAATATGAGAGCCGTATGTGGCGGGTAAGTGCAGTCGACAAACCTGCAAAAGCCATGATCAGCGCAGGACATTATGCAGTCTATGCCTACCGTTTTGACTGGGATGAGT
The DNA here is from genome assembly GCA_039189355.1 of Pseudomonadota bacterium. GTDB lineage: Bacteria > Pseudomonadota > Alphaproteobacteria > Rhizobiales > Rhizobiaceae > JAALLB01. The sequence goes on along the minus strand of JBCCYR010000122.1, from coordinate 4,770 downwards.
CTGGCACGGCTTATGGTTCTGATTTTGCCAAACTTTTTGGCGCTGCCCATGCGTTAGAAATTCCGTTTGTAATGGGGCATTTCCGGTTTCTTGGAAAGGCAGACAAATGGGTTTTCACACCGGAAAATGAAAAAGAGCGTTTGCAGCTTTCATCAGACATGATGGCTTACTGGGGTGAATTTGCCCGCAACGGAAAGCCTGGCAATGGTGGGAAACCAGAACTGCCCCGGTGGGAAAGCTGGGCAGTTGAACAGGAAAAACCTAACATCGTGATCTTTGACAGCCAAACATCCGGTGGCACCCGCTTTGTCGAAGACCGCGAGAAAACATCCACAATTGCAGAAGAACTGTTCGCCGATCAGCGGTTGGAGAATTCTGAAGAAACCCGCTTCGTTTATGAAAAGGCGCTCTACTGGAATGCGGAAATGGCACAATTCAACAGGGAAAATTGCACACCCTGAAGCTTACCACGTCCGGCGCGGACCGTTGTCAATGTGATAAAATCCACGCGGATAGTAGCTGTAACCGCCAACTTCCCATAGCGACCGTATGTAGGCTTTGACTTCCGATGGATTTCCGGGAACCGAGAAATCGACGGCACGACAAGTCAGATGGTAGGACCGTTTCTTGCCGCCCTTGCGGGCATTTTCAAGCGGCCACCGGTGTGTCGAGTGAACCTTTATCGGACCGAATTTCCGGGAAATTTTGTTGAGCGCGATTTTGAGTTCAATCGGAACGCACCAGGACGTATCATTCCACGCAATCTGGGGCGGACGAAACACTGCAAGAAACCCTTGCGACCCACCGGCACAAGCGGCCAGAAACAGCGGCAATATCAGTGCAGCAAGCACGGTTTTCCGTTTCGCGGACATGGATCATTCCTACACAATACAAATGGAACCAGAACATCGTCCGCGAAATTCGTTAAAATTTTAACTATCGGAAATTAACCATAAGCGTTGCATTGAGCGCGCAGCCAAACCTCTATCCCCCAATGGTTGTATAGACCTTTCATCTGTGGTCTGTTTTAAAACGGGAAAATTCAGGCTTGGATGCGTAAAGTTTAGTGCCCTTCGGGGATTGGAGGAGAAAACCATGTCAGAAGACGTGAAAACCTATGACATTTTGAAAGAAGCCACCCAGGGCGCCCACATTGACGGTGCAAAATACAAGGAAATGTATGAGGCTTCCGTTTCCGATCCTGATGCATTCTGGGGGGAGCACGGAAAACGCGTCGACTGGATCAAGCCTTTCACCAAGGTAAAGAACACGACCTACGAATATCCCGATATATCCATCAAATGGTTCGAGGACGGCACACTGAACGTTTCTGCAAACTGTATTGATCGCCATCTTGCGACCCGCGGAGATCAGACTGCAATCATCTGGGAAGGGGATGAACCGACGGATGACATGCACATCACCTACAACCAGTTGCATGAACATGTTTGCCGCCTTGCCAATGTAATGAAAACGGAAGGCGTGAAGAAAGGCGATCGCGTTACCCTTTACATGCCCATGGTGCCGGAAGCAGCTTACGCGATGCTTGCCTGTGCACGCATTGGCGCAGTCCATTCTATCGTGTTTGGCGGCTTTTCACCTGACGCACTTGCCGGACGAATCGAGGACTGCCAGTCTGATTTCGTCATAACCGCAGATGAAGGCATTCGCGGCGGCAAGATCATTCCCCTGAAAGCCAATACCGATGCCGCCTGTGACATTGCAGAAAAAGCCGGGCAAACAGTTCGCAAGGTTTTGGTTGTCAGGCGTACCGGCAACGATATCAACTGGGTCGATGGCCGTGATGTCTGGTATCATGACGCCTGCGATGCAGCATCAACCGATTGCCCGCCAGAAGAGATGAACGCGGAAGATCCGCTCTTCATTTTGTATACATCCGGTTCGACGGGCAAACCCAAAGGCGTATTGCATACAACCGGCGGCTATCTTGTCTGGGCGTCGATGACCCACCAGTATACCTTTGATTACAAGGAGGGTGACATTTACTGGTGTACAGCGGATGTAGGCTGGGTGACCGGACATTCCTACATTATTTATGGCCCGCTCGCGAATGGCGCCATCACGCTAATGTTCGAAGGGGTTCCGAATTATCCAACCAATGCGCGCTTCTGGGAAGTCTGTGACAAGCATCAGGTCAACCAGTTCTACACTGCACCCACCGCTATCCGGGCACTGATGCAGGGGGGTGATGATCCGGTCAAATCCACTTCGCGGAAATCCTTGCGCATTCTTGGCACTGTCGGCGAGCCGATCAACCCGGAAGCCTGGGAGTGGTATTACCATGTAGTAGGCGAAGGCAAGTGCCCGATTGTTGACACCTGGTGGCAAACAGAAACCGGCGGCCACATGATCACACCGCTTCCCGGTGCAACAAAACTCAAGCCCGGGTCTGCTACCCTGCCCTTCTTCGGCGTCCAGCCTCAACTGGTGGACAATGATGGCAATCCACTTGAAGGCGCAACCGATGGCAATCTCTGCATTGTCGATTCATGGCCAGGCCAAATGCGGACGGTTTACGGCGATCATGAACGGTTTGTTCAAACTTACTTCTCAACCTACAAGGGAAAATACTTTACCGGTGACGGCTGCCGCCGCGATGAAGACGGATACTACTGGATTACAGGCCGTGTTGATGACGTGATCAATGTTTCCGGTCACCGCATGGGCACGGCAGAAGTGGAGTCAGCCCTTGTGTCCCATGACGCAGTATCTGAATCAGCTGTTGTCGGCTACCCGCATGACATCAAGGGACAGGGTATCTACTGCTACGTAACCCTGATGGCGGGTGTGGAAGCAAGTGATGCATTGCGTACGGAACTCAGAAATCATGTCCGTTCGGAGATTGGACCGATTGCTTCCCCGGATGCAATCCAGTGGGCGCCCGGTCTGCCCAAGACACGGTCAGGAAAAATCATGCGCCGCATCCTGCGCAAGATTGCAGAAGATGATTTCTCAAATCTGGGTGACACATCAACCCTAGCCGACCCCGCTGTCGTCGATGACCTGATCGAAAACCGCCAGAACAAAAAGTGACATTACATTTTTGGTTCTCCAATTCCCTCGAACATTAAAACTTGAGGGATTTGGGGAACACTTTATTTACCAGCTTCCTTAAACCAACAAACATGATTTTCGGGTATGCCCATTGGTGAAGAACCCGGGGGGCCTCATGTTTGCAGAACTGATCAGAAAGAAAGCATTGGCATTCGCCATGACGTTTTCTGTCGTCTTTTTGCAAACAGGATACACGGCAAACTCCCAAAACATAACTTTTGGCAGCCTTCCGATCGTGTCTGCGGAAACCTGCATCATCGAGCTTGTCCAGGAAGGTACGTTTGGCGTAAGCGCAAATGAGAGAACCCTGAACTCGCAAAATTTTGGCGGTACGGGCGCGCAAATCCTTGTCACATCAAGAAAACTGGGGAGCGGTGGTGGCTCAAGGTTCCGGATTACACTCGAACCTCCTGCTGCATTTACGATCGCACCTCCCGGCGGAGACGATAACGTCACCTGGCGGACAAGAATGTCGGGCGTAAGTGTTTCAAATGGTGTGAATTTCAACAACCGGAACGGTACGAATGCACGTCGGTTACCGAGAAACGGAACAAGTGTCACACAGGTTACAGGACATTTGAGGGCACGCAAGCCGGCAGGTGATTCCTTTCCACCGGGCAACTACCGGGCAGAAGCCATTTTTCGTTGCGAATAATCCGTATTCAGGCTCTTTGAGGGCCCTTCTTATAAGCATAAAACCCTCAACAAACCCTTGCGAAAAAACAAAATAAAGGGTGTTGACCAGATTCCATATTGGCCTAAGCTAAATGTGTGTTCAACGAATCGAAAGGAGGTGATCTAATGTCGAGTGATTTAAAATTTCTGGGGATTTCCGGGGGCGTTAATCTTGGCTTGGAGCAACCTTCAATCAAGGTAACGGCCACAATATAAGGATTTTCACGGAATTAAAAATCGCGGGGGCTGCCTTTGAACCGGGCAGCCCTTTTTGCTCTCCACAATGTGCCGGATGGCACAGATATCTACCCCGAGTTTTTCTATTTCGGCATTCAAGGGGCTCCTGAAACGGAGAAATAAATGTCGAACTTCAAACTTATCGTCGCACTGACAGCCATGGCAGTCATTCCCTCAGCAACAGCCACGGCTGGAAACTTTGTGGATGGCGGACAGCCCAAACTGAAAGTCCAAAAGGCACAACTTGCCATCAAAAGCCCGGACAATGTTGCCTGTCCTGCACCTGCAAAAATGTCCGGCTGGATATTTACAAACAAGCCGGGAACGTTGCATTACATGATTGCCCGAAAGGGTGGAAGTGTCAGCGGACCTTTTGAGATCAAGTCTGTAAAAGGTGCGAACGGACTAAACGTCGCCAGCTTCAACCGCGAGTTTCCGGTGCATTCAAGCATTAACGCCGAATATCGCATCCTGATCGGTCAAAAATACAAAAAAACACTCAGCAACTGGGCACCTTTGAACGTGTCTTGCTGATATCAATTTTGCAAAAAACAGTCTGACCGGAACATCTGGGCAGACTGTGCCAACTGCATGAAAATAAGGTTTAAACAAAAATAATGCTCGCCAGGGGAGGAGGATCTGGCGAGCATCATTTACAAGGATTGATCTATGGAGGGGAGGATCAATCCACAAACCGAAACATGGGAGGAGGTTACATTTCGGTTTATATCGTCAGCAATGTTTCTTGCTGTTAACGAGTGATATAAATCCTTCTGACGAAAT
>JBCCYR010000121.1:0-7371 GCA_039189355.1 Pseudomonadota bacterium | reverse complement strand
CGGCGGCTTCGGGGGCAAAGTAGACAGCCTGCACGAGCCGCTTGCAGTGCTGGGAGCCCATCTTACGGGGCAACCGGTAAAGTATACGTTTGACCGCCAAGAAGAAATGCAGGTTGGGGCACCACGGGGTGCAGAACGCTGGTACATCAAGGATGGTGTAATGAATGATGGGCGGATTGTTGCCCGTCAGTTCACAGGCATCTTTGATGCCGGTGCATATTCGCGATTGAGCCCATATGCAATCGTGAAGGCGACGGGCCACCTGCCTGGCCCTTACACAATTCCCAATGTCAGTTCGAATGTCTACTGCGTATACACCAATCGAACGCCAGCAACTGCAATGCGGGGTTTTGGCATCACTGCAGTGGATTTCTCAATAGAAGCCCATATGGACAAAATTGCCACGCATTTGGGCATGAACCCAATCGAGTTGCGCATTCGAAACGCCTACCGTGACGGAGATATGAAAGCGCATCGGCGTTTGGCAAAAAACACTGCCTTGATTGAGTGTTGTCAGGTTGCTGCGCAAAAAGCGGGCGTGCGTTTGTCACCAGAATTGACCAGCGATTCCAGTCTCAAGGATGGTGGTCTTGGGTTCCGGGGTGAAATTCCTGAAACGGTTACGGACGATTTTGGCAAGATCGGTGAGCGCCGTCGCTCAAACATCCCGATTCATCCCGGGCAAGGTTCCGGGCAAAAAGGCAAAGTGGCCGCCGGGACGCGTGGCGAACAAGTGGTAGCTGCTCCCGCTCAAGATCAGGACATGATATTGGAGCCGGGCAGAGACGGGTATCGTGGGCCGTCAAACACAGTTGCAGCACCGAACACGGCAGCTTCGACACCATCTGTTGCATCCCCAACGCCATCGGCTGCGCCAGAAGTTGTACCTGCTAATGCAGACAGCCCACCTGCAGCTGTGGAAACGCAACCCGCACAGCCTCAGCAACCAGCGACACAAGCTACACCATATCAGCCTGAAAAGCGGTTTGACCGTGGCGTGAAAAGGCCTGGTGCATCAAGATTCATTTCAGGTTCCAGGAGGCGTTAATCTCATGACGATACATAGTGGCCGTGGTTTCGCCTGCATCAACTATCCAATCGGAATGAATCTGGGTGGCGACCCAAGTCAGGCTTTGGTTCATTCCACTCCGGACGGCAAATTTATGGTTTCGCTTAGCTCCATTGATCTCGGGCAGGGGATGAAATCCGTAACCCGGCAAATCGCATCAGAGACGCTGGGTGTTCCTGTTCAGGATGTTTATGTAGACGCCGCCGACAGCGATACCGGCCCTCACTGCATGGGGTCTTTTGCGTCCCGCGGCACTCACAGGGTAGGCAACGCAGTTATCCGCGCAGCCACTGAAGCCCGTAAGGCACTCCTGGAAGCAGCAGCTGAAGAACTTGAGGTGAATGCGTCGGACTTGGATACTGATGGCGCTGGAAATATTCATGTGAAAGGCGCGCCAAGCCGCTCTATCACGGTCGCGGACACAGCTATCGCAGCACAATTCAAGCAGGGCAAGACATTGTCCGGGCGAGGTATCTTTCTTATCCCTCCTTCGGAAGCAAACCCTGATACCGGAGAGATGAGCCCGGTTTCCTGTTTTGCGCATGCTGCCGTCGTTGTTGATGTTTCTGTTGATGACGAAACCGGAGAAGTTGAAGTAACAGGCATAAATTCTGCCTACGAGGTTGGTCGTGCGCTCAATCCCAAACTCGTTGAACAGCAATTGGTTGGCGGTGCGTGGATGGGGGTGTCACATGCGCTTTATGAAACCACCGAACCCTACTATCCGGCGCGGGATCACGGACCGGAAGACTTTAACTCCTATCTGATGCCTGGGCCGGGCGATGTCGTCCCGCACAACATCGCTGTTCTGGAAAGACCAGCGGAAGATGCACCCTTTGGTGGCAAGGGGCCGGGCGAAATGTGTGCCAACCCTCTCCTCCCTGCCATCGCCAACGGCGTCTTTGATGCCGTTGGCGTGCGGTGTGATGAACTGCCGATAACGCCGGAAAAAGTACTTCGGGGAATTCAGCAAATCGGCGGTGCGAAACCCCAGAACAGGCTTGGGTAGAAATGGCTGTGAAACCGTCCATTGCCGGTATTGATAACCCTTTCGCGCTGCAGGAGGCGCTTAGGGGTGCTCAATACCTGGCCGATGAAGGGCTTGCCACGGCTGCATATCTGGCACTTGCCATGGGAAAGCCTTTGCTTCTTGAAGGCGCCCCGGGTGTCGGTAAAACGGAGGCTGCAAAAGCGATCGGATCAATATTGATGCGATCTGTTATTCGTTTGCAGTGTTACGAGGGAATTGATGCTGCTGCGGCTCTCTATGAGTGGAACTATCCACGACAGATCCTCGCTATCCGGCAAGCTGGCGATGACTATGTGAACATATATTCGGATGAATTCCTGTTGGAACGCCCATTGCTTGGGGCGATCAGGTCGCCGGCTGACAACATTTTGCTGATTGACGAGATTGACCGTGCAGATCAGGAGTTCGAGGCGTTTCTTCTCGAGTTCCTGTCTGATTTTCAGATTTCGATTCCGGAAACAGGGACGGTAAAGACAATACAACGTCCCGTTGTTGTTTTGACATCAAACCGGACGAGAGAACTTCATGAAGCGCTCCGTCGCCGGTGTGTTTATCACTGGATTGATTATCCTGACGCAGTACTTGAGGCACAAATCGTAATGATGCGTGCAAGCTCGGTTGCCCGGCAAACCGCAGATGCTGTGGTTGCGGCAGTCTCGCGCTTCAGAGAACTGCCTCTGGTCAAGCCGCCGGGTGTTGCAGAAACGGTCGAGTGGGCTGAAGCCGCAACGCTTCTGCATTCACAAGGCAATCAATGGCCTGTCGCGTTTCGCAGGTCCATTGGAGTTGCTTTGAAAGATCAGGATGACCTGACGTTTATGGAGCCTCAATTGGATGCGATTATATCCGGAGTGGCAGCATGAATATTCCCGGAGCTGTACAAACTTTCATTGATTTTGCCAGCCTGCTCCGCTCGCACGGGTTTGCGGTATCGCCTGACCAGACAATGGGCTTTGTCGAAGCAGTCGGACTTCTGGGCCCTCGGTCGATGGCCGATATTCGTGCTTCGGCCGTCGCAATGCTTGCTGTACCAAAAGACCGGGAAGCTGAATTTGATACTTTGTTTCAGTCCCACTTTTATGGGCAGGCTCTTGCTCCTGCCGTTGTTGGTGATGACGAGGAAGAACTTCAGGTTCAAGAGCCAGGAACGGAAACACGGGAAATTTCAGTAGATGAGGAAGATGATCAGCCGGGCGATATCGCTAGTGGTGCTGAAGTTCTTTCTCAGCGCGGATTTGCGCAAACCGGCAGTTTGACCTCTCTTGAAAGGTTTTCGCGCCACGCCTCACACCGGCTCCCCAAACGTCTGTCTTACCGCTTTAAACGTGCAAGGCACGGGCGGAAACTTGATGTTCGGGAGTTGCTGAAATCGGCCAGGAATACCGACGGGGACGTTGTTACTCTTCCATGGCTTGACCGAAAAATGCGGCAGCGGAAAATCCTTTTGCTGATCGATGTTTCCGGCTCCATGCGTGATCTGTCAGATGGTTATTTGCGCTTTGCGCATGCACTATCGCGAGCTGCCGATACGTTTGAGTGTTTCACGCTGGGAACGCGTCTCACACGTATCACGAACAGTCTGAAACCGCGCGACAGAAACGCCGCTCTTTTAAGGGTATCGCAGGCTGTCTCAGATTTTGACGGGGGAACGCGCATTGGTGATTCCCTGAGCGCATTTCTTGGCATCCCGCGTTATGCCGGGTACGCGAGGGGAGCCTTGGTTCTGATTTTGTCTGATGGTTTGGAAAGAGGGGACCCAGGCAGCATGATCGATGCAATAGGACGCCTTGGAAAAATGTCCTGGCGTCTGCATTGGCTATCGCCATTGGCATCCGAGCAGGATTTCGAGCCGGAGACGGAAGCACTCAAGGCAGTTCTGCCTCATCTGGACGAGCTTGGAGCCGCGGCTGATCTGGAAAGCGTTTGTAGCCATGTTCTGAACATTGCGAGGGCTGCATGATCGACGCGCATCATCATATATGGTTGCAGAAAGACCTGCCCTGGCTTCTGGGCCCTGAGCGTCCCCGGATTTTCGGTCCCTATGCTTCCATTAAGCGGGACTATGAAATCCACGAATACCTGTCAGACATCCAGGATTTGGGTATTGAGAAATCTGTCTATGTCCAGGCGAATTGGGCACCCAATTGGTTTGAGGATGAGGTAGCCTGGGTGCAGTCGGTCAGTAACGAGACCGGCTGGCCGCATGCAATTGTCGGATATGCCGATTTCACCAAGGGGGATGTCAGATACCAACTGGACCGCCTTGCGAAATATCCCTTGATGCGCGGCATTCGCCAGCAGTTTCACTGGCATGAAAACCCCATGTACCGTTTCGCCAAGAGACCTGACCTGTGCGAAGATGAGTTGGTTCAAAAAAACATCTCTCACCTCGCACACTATGGGTGGTGTTTTGATCTGCAACTCTTTGCATCGCAGATGGCGGGAGGAGCAGCACTTGCGAAAGCATGCCCCAATGTGACTTTCGTACTTCAACATGCAGGCATGCTTGAAGACACAGGTCCCGAAGGCAAAGAAGCCTGGATTCGAGCCATGAAGCAGCTCTCAGCCTGTAAAAATGTTTACACAAAACTGTCTGCGTTCGGAACGTTCATTCATCACAACGACCCAGGGTTCATCGCAGAAACGGTGCGTGAAACTGTGAAACTGTTTGGGGCTGGAAGGTGCATGTTCGGTTCAAATTTTCCAATTGAGAAAATCTGGACAAGTTACGCAGAGCTTTTCGCTGCTTTCAAAAGCGCTGCATCGCGGCTGAAACGGGCGGATCAGGAACTGATTTTCAAGGGAACTGCAGAGCATGTTTATCGGATTTAGCCGTACGACGGCACCTCGGAAATTTGACTGGCTTCGGTCAACATTGGCAACAAAGGGAGTAAGATTATGGCATTGACCATTCATGTTTTGGATTATGGTGATATCGAACTGGAAACTTCGTTTCTGGTTCTGGGGCACGAATGCGGACGTACGAGACGTGTACCGGTTTACGGGTTTTTGATTTTGGGCGGTACGTATCCGATTTTGGTCGATACCGGCTACCGGGACAATGCAATCATGGAAAGTCTGGGTATGCGCGGACTTCAGTTCCATGACAACATGATTGAAAACCAGCTTGCCAAGCATGGTTTGAAAATGGGCGACATCCGGTACGTCCTGCACACACACCTTCACATTGATCATGCCGGAAAAGATGATCTCTTTCCGATGAACTCCACGGTGGTTCTCAACCGGCGGGAGATGGAGTTTTCTGTTTCAGGCATCATGTACCCGCAGTATCCAAAGCCGGATATTATGCATCTTGTTGAACGCATATATGAACCCGAGGCAATGCGTTTTCTTGATCTGGAGTTGTCCGGAGCCGAAGAAATCATCCCCGGAGTTTGGTGTGAAGCAGCTGGCGCACATACCGAAGGTTCAATGAATGTGATTGTTGAAACCGCAGAAGGTTTGGCCTGCATTTGTGGTGATGTGGTTTATGACTTTAACGATCAGGTTGTGAACCATGTACGTGTGAACAACTACATGGAACCGCAGACAACTGGTAACCACTCCGGTTCCAAACGCGCAGAAAAGGCCGCAGTCAAAAAACTTCTTCAAAACTACACCTTCATTCTACCCACCCATGACCGGGGTGCGAAAATTGAAAGTGCCCAGGTCGTGGGGCGTACGGGTATGACAGTGCCGGGGCCTTTGACGGAAACTTTGCCGAAGCGCGAATGGTTCCCGATGTAGACTGAATGTGAGGAGGAGTATTGAAGATGGGGCAGGTAGTCGTAGACCAGAAGTTCCTTGACTTGATCGACGAATACGCGCCGATCAGCCAGGTTGGCACCGGTTTCACCTTTACAGAGGGGCCGATCTGGAATCCGCGTGAACGCAGGCTTTTGTTCTCCGACATGCCTGCGGATGTGCGCCGGGAATGGACGCCTGAAAACGGCATCAAGGAAATCCAGAAGCCTTCCAACAAAGGCAATGGAATGACCTATGATGCCGAGTTGAATCTGCTTGTTTGCGAGCACTCAACCAGTTCCGTTGTCAGGATTTCTCCGTCTGGTCAGCGAACAGTTCTATGCTCGCACTTTGATGGCAGGGAACTGAATTCGCCTAACGACATTTGCGTAAAGTCTGACGGGACAATTTATTTCACGGATCCCACTTATGGACGGATGGAGCACTTTGGGGTTCCACGGTCGCTTCAACTGGGGTTTCAGGGGGTATATATGCTTCCACCGGATCATCAACCGGGTGATGAAGCCATTCTTGTTTCCGACAAATATACCTTCTCCCAGCCAAACGGTCTGTGCTTTTCTCCCTGTGAGCGGTGGATGTGGGTAAATGATACCGATCAGGCCAATATAAGGATGTTTGACGTTGCTTCAGACGGTAAGCTGGTCAATGGCCGTATTTTCGCTTCGGGAATCAAGGATACACTCAAACCCGGTGTGCCGGACGGAATGAAAGCCGATGTAAACGGCAATGTGTGGGTAACGGCACCGGGCGGCGTCTGGGTGTATGACTTTCACGGGATGCTGATTGGCAAGATTACAGTTCCGGAAATGGTGGCAAACCTGCACTGGGGCGGTGATGATTTTCGCACCCTGTTTATGTGCGCATGCACGTCGGTCTATTCTGTAAAGACCAAAGTTGCCCCGCGAAACGAGCCATTCATGCATCCCAGAGAACAGGGATTGCCAACGGGTCAGCCGGAACCGTCGTCTGCGCCTCACGGGCGGCGCATTGAAACCGGCAAAACTGCATTGATCATCCAGGACATGCAAAACGATGTCATCATGGATGGGGGAGCATTTGCTGATTCAGGTTCCCCGGTTCATGCCCGCCAACAGAATGTGATTTCAAATTCCATGCGGTTGGCTGACGCTTGCCGCAAGGAAGGTGTCAAAATCATACATGTCTGGTTTCTTTGCGAGCCAGGCCATCCAGGCATGAAACAAAACTCACCGCTATTGGAAGGGTTGGTTGGTGCGAATGCGCTTGTGCGCGATACCTGGGGTGGTGCACCGGTCAACGGATTGGAACAACAGTCCGGTGACATCGTTGTTGAGAAATTGACCATGAGTGCATGGGAAAATGGAAGACTGGAAAGTGAGCTGAGAAATTCCGGAATTAAGACGATTATCAATACCGGGGCCTGGACCAATATGAGTGTGGAACATACCGCCCGTACAGGCGCTGACAAAGGCTTTGAGATCATCGTTCCCGAAGATGCGTGCTCAACCATGAACCAAGAATGGCATCG
>JBCCYR010000120.1:0-7382 GCA_039189355.1 Pseudomonadota bacterium | reverse complement strand
GCCCCTTGTTTTCCATGGCCCCCATGTTGAAATCGGAAACAGCGACAATGTTGAAGACATCAAGGTCATATTCGCAGCCGAAGACTTCCTCGTCCCATTTCATGGAGCGGATGAGGGAATCCATTGCATAATGTGCGCTGTCTTCCTTGCCCTGTTCGACATAGATGCCAAGCTTCACCTTGCGGCCTGACACTGTCTTGAAGTTTTTATGGATCGATCCGAGATCACCACCCACCAGTGCAAACAGATAGCTTGGTTTCGGGTGTGGATCATGCCAGACCGCATAGTGACGACCTTTGCCCGCAGCCCCCTTTTTAACCGGATTGCCATTGCCGAGCAGGATGGGTGTTTCTGATTTATCAGCCTCAATGCGTGTCGTGTAGACTGCCAGGATGTCCGGCCGGTCCGGAAAGAAGGTTATCCTTCGAAACCCTTCAGCCTCACATTGCGTACAGTAGTTGCCACTTGAACGGTATAGCCCCATGAGCTTGGTATTTGCACTTGGATTGATCTCGGTTTCAATCTCGATTTCGAATTTCTGTTTCTTGGGAACTTTCTGGATTGTTAGGGTTGTGGGGGTTTCCTTGTAGTCGTTCCCGGCAAGGACTTTTCCATCTATAGCAACAGAAACCAGCTTGAGCTCATCGCCATCAAGTTGAACAGCTGTTCCGGCTTCAACCCCTTTGTTGCGCTGAAGGAGCAGTTTTGACTTCACACGTGTCTGTGTCGGATGCAGGTTTACATCGAGATCAACTGTCAGAACATTGTAATCGGGTTTCTTGTAATTTTTCAGGTGGATAGTCTGGCCCTGTTTAGTACGCATTGGGAGTTTCTCTTGATGTTCGAATCCGTTAGGTTGGACACACTTAGTGTAGTTTCAATCGGTTGCCAAATGTCCGGTTTCATTCTCACCGAATATCTTGAACAGCTTGTTGCGCACCGTGACAGGATGGAAACGGTCCGCATGCGTGACCTGTTTGCCGGGGAGGCGGACCGGTTTGCCATGATGTCCGTCCGGTTGAACGATCTCATATTCGATTACTCGAAAAACAAGGTCGATGACCTCATCCTGATCGAATTGGCACAACTCGCTGATGAAGCGCGCGTTCGTCAAAAACGCGATGCCATGATGACTGGCAAGAAGATCAACTCAACTGAAGATCGTGCAGTTTTGCATACGGCACTGAGAAACCTGTCCGGCCATCCCGTAACGGTGGATGGAACAGACGTTATGCCTGAGGTAACGCAGGTTCAAAAACGCATGAATGCGTTCTCGTCTGACGTGCGTTCCGGCAACTATCAGGTCTCCGGCGGCAAGGTAACAGACGTGGTCAACATTGGCATCGGCGGTTCCGATCTCGGTCCAAAAATGGTGACGGGAGCACTTGCACCTTATCACGACGGACCGAATGTTCATTTTGTGTCGAATGTTGATGGGGCAGATCTGTCCGATACACTGGGGAACCTTGATCCGAAGACGACACTCTTCATCATTGCGTCGAAAACATTCACTACCCAGGAAACCATGACGAATGCGCGGTCTGCATTTGCCTGGCTTGAAAAAGTGGCAGGGGAAAAGATCGCAGACCATTTCTGTGCTGTATCGACAAACCTTGAAGCAACCCGTGATTTCGGAATTCCGGATGAAAGAAAGTTCGGTTTCTGGGATTGGGTGGGGGGGCGCTATTCGGTCTGGTCAGCAATTGGTTTGCCCGTGATGATCGCAATCGGGCCTGAACGGTTTTCTGATTTTCTTGAAGGCGCCTATGACGCGGATCAGCATTTTGCAGTAGCTCCGCTTATTGAAAACATACCTGTCATTATGGCGCTGCTTGGCATATGGCACCGTAATGTGTGTGGGTTTTCGGCCCATGCGGTTTTGCCTTATGACAATCGAATGGCAGATTTTCCACGCTGGCTGCAGCAGTTGGACATGGAATCAAACGGCAAGTCTGTGAAGCTCGATGGCGGTTCGGTGAATCTGGACACTGCTCCCGTGATTTTCGGAGAGCCCGGCACAAACGGGCAGCATGCTTTTTACCAGTTGCTGCATCAGGGAACCGAAGTCGTGCCCTGTGATTTTCTGGTTGCCGCCAAAGGACATGAGCCGGAACTTGATCATCAGCACAAACTGTTGGTCGCCAATTGTTTTGCACAATCTGAAGCGTTGATGACCGGCCGGAGTTTGGATGACGCAGATGGTAATCCTCACCGCGCGTTTGAAGGGGATCGGCCAAGTAATACATTTCTCTATGAAAAGCTTGATCCCAAAACACTAGGTACCTTGATGGCGCTGTATGAACACAAGGTATTTGTGCAAGGCGTGATCTGGGGCATCAACTCGTTTGACCAGTGGGGCGTGGAACTTGGCAAGGAGCTGGCAAAGTGTGTCGGTGAAATGATTGATGCTGAAAACCCGGAAAATGCAGACAACAGTTCTACTGCTGGTCTGCTCTCAGCCTTTTCCGAAATGAGAAAATCCTAAGAGACTTTTTCCCGGCCTTCCGCTGTACGAAGAATAACCTGCTTGCGCTGGGCTTCCCGGTGGATCGTGTAGATTGATGCCAGGATGATGATCATCGCGCCGAACAAGGTCCAGAAATCCGGTAGCGTGTTGAACAGGAGCCAGCCGAAAAGCACCGAATAAATCAGCCGCACATAATCAAGCGATGCCATCACAGAGGCTTCCCCGTATTTATATGCGATGATGTTCAGCATCTGCGCGCCGTAAGAGATGAAGCCCATGGCAATAAGCAACATCCATTCATAGGTCGATGGCCATTGCCAGAACCAGATGCCCGGGATCGCGACCGCCAGTCCTACTCCCAGGGCCTGGTAGGTGAGGATTGTGGTAGCACTTTCGGTTCGTGTCAGGATGCGGATGACGACCATTACGGTTCCCGCACCAGCTGCTCCGATCAGGGCATAGACACCGTAAATCGTAAAACCGTCAAAGCCCGGACGCAGTACGATCAACACGCCGATGAAACCAATGATAACCGCAGACCAGCGGCGTATGCCGATCACTTCATTGAGTACGAAGATCGCGCAAATCGTAACGAAGAAGCTCTTGGCAAAACCGATTGCCGTTGCATCGGCCAGTGGCATGTGAATGACAGCTGTAAACCCGAAACCCATGGCGATGAGGGCCAGCACAATCCTCAAGAGCTGCAATCCCATGTGATTGGTTTTCAGGCTGCCCGGAAAGTCCTTGAGGATTGTTGGTGCCACAATGATTGCCATGACAATCTGCCGGACCAGCAAAATCTGGGCGACATGCAAATTGTCACCGGCAAGTTTTATGAGTGCAATCATGGTGCCGAATCCGGCGGCGGCGAACATCAGAAAGAAGCCACCTTTGACATTGTCGGGCAGACCTTTGAAACTCGCTTTAAGGGATTTGATTGACATGAAGTTTTCCTGCAGTGAACATTGCATCCTGCGCCGCCGACCGCAATTGTGTTTTTTGCATACCAGACATGTTTTGGGGTCGACGTGGTCTTATTGTTTCTTATATTTTGAAGAAGTCTAAGTCGGTATTTCCAGTAACCTTTCGGATTTTCATATGAACGAGATCACACACGCCAAATTCGGCATGGGCGCTTCTGTTTTGCGCAAGGAAGATAATGCATTCATCACAGGCAAGGGATGTTACACCGACGACAAACATGCAGAGGGCGTGTTGCATGGATATGTACTGCGCGCACCCATGGCGCATGCGAAATTCAAAATTCTTGATATTTCTGCTGCTTCGGAAATGCCGGGCGTTCATGCGGTTTTGACCGCAAATGATATTGCGGAGCTCAAGCCGATTGCCTGTCTTGCTCCGGTAAAACAGCCTGATGGCAGCATGAACAAAGGCCGTGACATCCCGATCCTGTGCAGCGATACGGTGCGCCATGTTGGCGATGCGATTGCATTCATCGTGGCAGATTCAATCTCGATTGCGAAAGATGCAGCAGAACTGATTGACATCGATTTTGAAATCCTGCCTTCAGTCGTGGATACAAAGGCCGCACTGAATGCAGACAGTGTTTCTGTTTACGAGGACGGGGATCGCAATCTGGCTTTTACCCATTTCATGGGCGACCGGGAAAAGACGGATGAAGCCTTTGCGAAAGCACATCACGTCACTGAGGTTTCGATCATCAACAACCGGCTTGTTTCCAATTACATGGAAACCCGTGCATGCCAGGCATCTTGGGATGATGAAAGTGGCCGCTACGATGTAACAGTAGGTTCGCAAGGCGTTTTCGGACAACGCCGCGTGCTTGCAGGCATCTTCGGCATCGAGCCGGAACAGATTCATGTCATGACACCGGATGTTGGCGGCGGTTTCGGCACCAAGGTTTTCTGCTACCGCGAATATCCGCTTTGCATGTTTGCGGCAAAAAAGCTGGGCCGTCCGGTTAAATGGACGTCTGACCGTTCAGAGCACTTTACCAGCGATGCGCAGGGCAGGGACAATGTGGTTACTGCGAAAATGGCCATGGACGAGGATGGCAGGTTTCTGGCAATCGATGTCGATCTGATTGCTGCCATGGGCGCCTATCTTCACACCTTTGGTCCATTCATTCCCTATCTTGGGATCACGATGACGACAGGCCTCTATGATATTCCGGCAATGACTGTACTGATGCGTGGCAGCTACACAAACACGGTGCCGATTGATGCCTATCGTGGGGCAGGCCGTCCGGAGGCTGCCTATCTCATTGAACGTTTGGTAGACCAGTGTGCCCGGGAGATGGGCTTGCCGCGTGAGGAAATCCGTCGCCGCAACCTGATCAAGCCTGAACAGCTTCCATACACCACGCCCGGTGGCCGCATGTATGACACGGGTGAATATCAGGCGCACATGGAAGCCTGCATGGAACGCGCAGACTGGGAAAGTTTTGAGCGCCGCGCTGGCGAAGCCAAGACCAATGATAAAATCCGCGGCATCGGCATGTCGACTTATATCGAGGCTTGCGCCTTTGCAGGCTCCGAACCTGCTTTTGTCGAATTGAACGGGGATGGCACGGTCGATGTAAAAATCGGAACCCAGTCCAACGGTCAGGGCCATGCGACCGCATATACACAATTGGCTGCCGACAAGCTTGGACTGGATTATGAGCAAATCCGCCTGCGTCAGGGTGATACGGATGATCTCGAAAACGGTGGTGGTACCGGTGGTTCCCGCTCCATCCCGCTGGGTGGTGTTTCGGTAAGCCGGGCCAGCGAAGCACTGGCCGAGAAGATCAAGCGGATTGCGGCAGAAGAACTGGAAGCCTCTGCCGCTGACATCGTGCTGGAAGAAGGGTCGGCAAAAATCATCGGAACCGACCGTATCATCAGTTTTTCCGATATTGCATCTGCCGCGGCTGATCCGGAAGACCTGAAAGCCGAAGGGGTGTTCAAGCAGGAAGAAGCGACCTATCCGAACGGAACGCATATCTGTGAAGTCGAGATTGATCCGGCAACGGGTGTTACCGAAATCATCAAATATACGGTCGTTGATGATTTCGGTGCGACCGTGAACCCGATTCTTTTGGAAGGTCAGGTGCATGGCGGCATTGCACAGGGAATCGGTCAGTGCCTCAACGAACATGTAGTTTACGATGAAGAAGGACAGCTGCTGACAGCATCCTTCATGGATTATGGCATGCCGCGGGCAGACAACATTCCGAATTTTGATTTCTCAACCCGCAACGTTCCTTCCACCACAAATGCGCTCGGCATCAAGGGCGCAGGCGAAGCAGGTACGATCGGTTCCTGCCCCGCAGTGATGAACGCGGTAGTCGATGCGCTTCACCGGGAATATGGCATCGAGAATTTCGACATGCCCGCAACGCCTGCGAGGCTGTGGGCAGTGATGAATGATGCTGAATAAGGAATGCTGAACAAGGCTTTCGCCCTAAACGACAACGTTGATGGTCGCTTCGGTCCCGGTTTCGCGTTGCACAAAATCCATCGACACAGCATCGGCTTCTTCTTTGGACATGCGATTGAATATTCCGTCGCCGGCATTGTTTGGATGATCCTTGATGTAAAACTGCGTCGTTAACAGTTCGCGATTACCATCAAACACCTTCGCATGAATATGTGGTGTGCGTCCGGGATAGATTGTCGGTTTGATCGTGCGGAACACATAGTTTCCACCCTCATCCGTTACGTCATGACCAAAGCCTTGGAAGGCCTGGTCAAAATTTACACTTCGGCGGTCGCGCGGGTGCATATAGTTGCCTTCCACATCGCACTGCCAGATTTCGATACGATGTCCCGCAAGCGGGCGCCCATCTCTGCCAATGATTGTCCCGCGCAGGGTGAAGACTTCGCCACCGGCTTCTTCAACAAGTCCCATAATCCTGACCAGGTCATTATCTATGTCGGGTGTGCGCATGGCAGGCGTTGGATAATACGGACCTTCTGTGGCGCTTGGTGTCAACACAGCCGCAGCGGCTTTTGCACCCAACACACTGGTGCCCAGCAGTCCTGCCATGCCGCCCAGCAGGCTACGGCGGAACTGGTCATATCGTTTCATGGCGCGGTCCTTTCCCGTGCAAGAGAGCATCTTACAAATCAATTATGCACATAGCGTGGTGTGCGTCACGTCGATGTCTGTCTTGCGCGGTTCACGTGCTCTTGAACAGGTTTGCAGCAATGGTCATTTTTGGGGCTCAAGGCTGCCATTCTGGTAATCCACCCCCTTGCATCACTTCCTCCAACATTCTAAAACACATCCAGCTCATGGAGGTGCCCGCTCATTACGGGCTGAGAGTTCCTTGATGGATCAACTCTTTGAACCTGATCCGGATCGTGCCGGCGTAGGGAATGAGTAGACTTGTTCTCCCGCACCTGCGTTGGCTTTTTGCTCCGGTCTTGTTGAAACCGGATGGAAACGCATGCCTGACCCTGCACTTTTGGATCAAGCGATTGAGGTGATCACTGCATTGCGCGGGGAGGGTGCGCATGTGCATTCAATCACCAATACGGTCGCCCAGAACTTCACAGCCAACGTGCTGCTCGCCAGTGGTGCCACTGTTTCCATGACGGCTAATCCGAAAGAAATCGAAAGCTTTATGCAACATGCAAACGCCCTGCACGTCAATCTGGGTACACTGGATGATGAGCGCGTCGAGGCAATCAACAAGGCGGTTGTAATGGCGCAAGAAAAGGCCATCCCCATTACACTGGACCCCGTCATGATTCATGTTTCCGAGCAACGCAGGGAACTTGCAAAGACTTTGATGAAATTTCCCCAAATCATTCGAGGAAATCAGAGTGAAATCAATGCTTTGGACGCAAAACTTGCCGGTGAGGTTTGTCTTGTAAAAACCGGTCAGGTGGACGAAATACGGCAGGGTGGAAAAGTTGTAAAAGTTGAAAATGGCCACGCTCTCATG
>JBCCYR010000119.1:0-7414 GCA_039189355.1 Pseudomonadota bacterium | reverse complement strand
CCCAGCTTCTGGAACAAGGGGGATGTACGGGCGTCCGCAGTCATGGAAGCCAGCAGTCCGCGAATGCGGAAGAGTGTATCATAACGCCCGGATTCCGTTGCCACGATAATCAGCTTCTCGGCATCTCCACCTTTCGCAAACATGTGATACGAGGGCGGATAGGGGTTTTTCTTTTGCAACTGGTCAAGCTGCGTTACAAAACCGACCCGTGAAAAACGGCTTACACCATTAAGTGGAGGCAAAGGCGCCCGATACGTTTCTTCAGTTTGTGGTTCGGGATAATAGTAGCCCGCATGTTTGTCGGCAGCAGATGCAGCAATCGGGGAAAATGCGATCAGCAATGCGAAAAACACTGCTCTTTTACGATATGAATGCATCTGATATCTCCGTTATTCCTATCTGAACCGATGGACACTCCAAGGGTAAATACAGCGTCTTCGGAGTTTAACAATAAAGCTTCGGGAAAAAATCCGCTAAACAAATCGTTATTAAATTGACCGGATTATCTGCATTTAACACCTCTGAGCGTATCTCACTCAGATTGTTGAAGACAGGCTGACAACCACGAAGGAAGCAGAGAACATAACAGCCATCAGAAAGCTCATTGCAACAGCGATGGATGTATCGCGGGGGGCTTTTTTAAAATTTTGCATAATCAAATCCTTTTCCAACAAAACAATCATGGATTTGAAATGGGTTGAAAAAGACATCCCGCAAGACCTGAAAACCCTCACACGATCCGCATTGTGCCCACGGTCACACTCCCGAAAAAGTGATGATCCCTGTTGGATTGATACTGCCATTTCAATCATGCTGGTGAAGCGGAAATCCGTTTCGGGCCGCTTGGGAATATTCATCCATTGCTTTCGGCATTGTCTAATGTTCCTTGGTCTCACCTGTCAGGCGATTCCATATCCAGAGAAGCACAGGATTGAGAATACTCAATGCGACGAAAATTGCCGCCAGACTGGCAACATAGCTGAAGTCGGAAAATTCGGTCCGACGCAGCCATCTGGGAACTTCATTCCACAAGGTCCAGGCGCCCCAGCAAAGCAGTGCTGTAACAGCAAGTGTAAAGGCAATGCGTATGATCAATCCGCTCATGGCAACACCTTCACGGTCGCCAGATCCATCTTGAAAACCGTCAGGTCATCAAGCCGCTCCACCTCACCTTCAGCTTCAACATAAAGCGCCATGAGGTCTCTGATCTGGTCACCGACCGGCTTGCCGTCCTTGTCAGTCAGCAAGAAGAAACTGCTGCCATCCACATCGCCTGAGCTTACAAAAACAGGTGGAATGCCGCCCGCAACACAAAGGTTAGCGCATGCCTTGTGGGCAAGCCCTGTTCCCGGCCGCATGGCACCCGTATAGCATTTGCCGTCGCAAATCTCTCCCGCCAGACGCCACTTGCCCAATGAGACAGGCTTTGAAGGCTGAAAGCCCTCCGGCAATTCTTCTTCGGAAGCTTCAATGTTCTGACGCCCTGCAACCTGAAGCATCGTGATATCGCCACGCCTCATGTAGACGCCCCATGCAACAACCGCTTCCCCATCCATTCCCTGTGCATTGACAAAAGCACCGCGTTTTCCACCGCCCGACATCATCAGGGTTTTTGCCGGATTGCCGTCTTCTGCCGGCAGCCGCAGCACCGGATAAGGATGATATTGCAAAACGCCTGCGAGAGTCTGGCGTCCTAGATCAAACCGGAACCTTCCATCGCCAGCCTCTTCTGCCGAAGATGAAAGGAGCAGCGACAAAGCCACAAATGTAGTGATAAAGAGCGCGAAGACCGGAAGGATGAGCTTTGCAATGTCCTTGGGAAGCTTTGAGCCATAGCCAACGAAGAAAGGCCGCGATGAAGTTTTATCAGCCATTTGCCCCTCCGATGGGTGTCGGCTCAACATAGGTTCCAGGCGGCAATGGCCGCGGATCCACAAAGACTGTCCCTCCCTCAAGCTTCAGGCGATATGTAGAGATTTTCTCCTCGAATGGCGCTGGCGACCTTCCATCTTCCGGATTGTACTGAAACCCGTGCCAGGGACATGTAATGCATCCGGCAACAATCTTGCCCTCGCCCAACGGGCCGTTCTGATGTGCGCAAACGTTGTGAACGGCAGACAGGGTGTCACCATTGCGGAACACGGCCACCCGTTCTTCATCGGGAAGCGAAACCACGATTGCTCGCTTGTCGATGATATCAGAAACATTTCCTGCTTCGATCCAGGGCGTTTCATCCACCTCGCCAGGTTCCCTGGTGATGGAAGCTTCCTCGCGCCTGTCTTTCATCGCCGCCCAGAAATGGAGAATTGAAACCGCAGCAACGGCCAGGAAAAAGGTAACCGCAAATACAGGATCACGGTCAGTCTGAAGCGGGCCGAGCGCCACATGCAAGACAACCGCAGCGTATCCGAAATAGATACCCATATGCAGCTTTTTCCAGATTGGCGGACTTAAAAAACTCAGCCAGAAATCGTGACTGGTAACGGCAAGAACCAGCAACATGACAAAGGCAAAAATGCCAAACGCTTCAAACGGAAATCCAAGAACCTGCGTGAAACTTGTATTGCTGCCGAACAATGCCTCATATCTGCCGGTTGGGCTGAACGCAAAGTACCAGCCCAGCACATAGTTTGCATGGACTGCGGCAACACCGGCCGTCAGCACGCCAAAATGGCGGCGGTTATAGAGAAGCGGCAGAAACTTTTCGTTCAAACGCGCCAGCGGGCCAATGCAAAGGATGAAACTCAACATCAAAAAGGCGCACGAACCAAATGCACGCATCCGCATGATCGGACGTTCTATGGGTCGGCTGTTATC
The DNA here is from genome assembly GCA_039189355.1 of Pseudomonadota bacterium. GTDB lineage: Bacteria > Pseudomonadota > Alphaproteobacteria > Rhizobiales > Rhizobiaceae > JAALLB01. The sequence continues at coordinate 4,597 of JBCCYR010000119.1, read as the reverse complement.
CTGGAAATCAACCCCGACACGGATATAAAGATAGATATACGCCGCCATCGCAATGACCAGAACCGCATCATACATATACTTGTTGCGGTTCCAGATAACCGGCTTGTAATCAACGCCCATCTCAGTTTTCCCTTGGGGGTTCGAGCAATACCGGCTGCCGGTCTACAGATGGCGACTGCTTGATCACAAGCGCCCCGATGACAATTGCAGGCAACAAAAGCCCAAGCACGGTCCAGACGTTGCGGTGAAATCTGCGGGCACCTTTTTTCAACTGCTATCCCCTACCCGTTTCCAGTACCCACCAGCGCCACAAAACAAGCGGCCAAAGCAATGTGAGCCCCGGGATCAGCAAGGGACGAAACCCGAGACTGCCCTTCGCATAGGGTTCCACGCGCTCAATGCCGAATATGATGAAAATCGCAGCAACCACCAACCCAACGCCAAGATAGGCCTCAATCAGGAAAACAATTGTTTGCGCTGCTTGCATATAAAACAACCGGGTTGCAGTGGCGTATTTCCTGCAACCCTATTTAAGGCACTGCGTGAATACAACCATCTTGAGACCCGGAACCACGAATTGTGAACGACAGCCCTACCCACTTGATGGAAGAATCAATCAATTGCATTATGTCTTTCTTATCGTTTGAGAATTAATTGTCCCATGTCTCCCAAATCGGCCAGTAATAAACAGTGGAAATTTCATGATGAGCGGGATTCGCTGATTGCCGAAGCGCACGCGAGACCCTCGCAAAACATCACCAGCCCGGCCGAAATACTGCATGTGGCTTTCCGGGCAGATGACAAAATATACAGCCGTTTTTTTGACCAGCTTGATGTGGATGCAACTCAGGTTGGTAAACGGCACATTTCAGGCAAGATCAAAGACTGCAGCATAAAACTGGAACGCCATACCGAATTCATGTCCTGCACAATCTTTCAGGACAGCCTTGGCGAACGCAAGCCACGTGAACTATCCGCGATATTGAGCGAAACATTTCCGATGGAGAAAGTGGAAATTCTCGTCCTGCTGAAACTCGATCTGCTGCACACGGCAAGGGAAATGCTCAAGACTCTGTCGATTGACCAGCGCATATATGGCGGGCGGATACGCGATGGCATAGATGTTCGCTCCACATTCATTCCGGATGAAAACGGCTTTATCCAGTTTGCCCTGCATGGAAAAAACCTCACCAGTGATGAAATGGGCCGCCGATTGCAGCGCCTGATGGAAATGGAAACCTATCGCACAATGAGCTTGCTGGGACTGCCACAGGCGCGCAAGGTATCGGCAGAACTCAGCCAGATTGAACGCGAACTGGATACACTTACCGTATCATTGCGGGAAAATGCCACCAGCAGCCAGGAAGAGGACGAGGCGTTGTTCGGCAAACTTTCCGGCCTGCTCGAACAAACAAACATCATTGCAACAGAAACGCGATACCGGTTTTCAGCAAGCCGGGCGTATTTTGCGCTTTTCACACAACGCGTCGAATCCCTTGAAGAAGAGAAGGTCGGCGATGTCCAGACCATGAGCGGATTCCTAAAATCAAGGCTGGACCCGGCAATGGCAACCATCGAAAGCACTGCAAAGCGCCAGGAAACCCTGAACGACGACTTGTCCCGTGCGCTTGTCCTGTTGCGGACCCGGATAGAACTCAATCTGAACAAGGGCAATCAGGCATTGCTTCAGTCCATGGACAAACGCCATGACCAGCAGTTGAAAATTTCCCGGACGGTAGAGGGTTTGTCGGTTGTCGCCATCACCTATTATGCGGTTGGTCTCGTTTCATATCTGTTGAAGGCATTGGCAAAACAGCCCTGGATGCCTTTTTCGGAAACAATGCTGACGGCTGTTTCGATCCCGTTTGTACTGGCATTTGTATGGATCAGCCTGAAACGCGTTAGGCGAGCCTGGCAAGAACGCAAACCCTGAAGCTGTTGAATTCAGATTTCGTCGATCATGGCTTTTACAGCCATCTGCAGGTCTTCAATGGCTGCTCCACTGCGCGCCAATACACGCAAACCCACGTAAGACATGGTAACATGCGCTGCCTTTGCCGAGCGTTCGTCGGCAGCAATACCGGAAAACCTGGACGTATCGGCAAGAGCCGCATCGAAACCCGCCGTCAAGTCACTCAGCATCCTTTTGACAACCTCACCGATTTCGCCATCGTTATGGGCAGCACCAACCGCTGCATTGCACAACAGGCATCCGCGCCTGTCCCCCTTTTCCACTCTTAAAAGCGCAAAACTGAAAAATGTCCTGATGCGGTCCCTGCCATTTCCTTCCGCAGGGTTTTTCAAAAGTGCAACCCCTGGCTGGAGAATGGACTGGTCGTAGAGTGACAATGCTTCTATGAACAGGCCTTTCTTGCTGCCAAAGGCCTTGTACAGGCTGCCCCGCGACAGTTTCAAACCTGTCAGGAGATCGGGAAGACTGCTTCCCTCATAGCTGCCTTCCCAGAACACGTTCATGGCATCTTCGCATGCTTTTTCTATGTCAAATTCACGCGGGCGCGCCATACAACACTTCCTGTTTCAAACCAGAATGGATATTTTGGAACTGGTTGGTCCACAACTCAATTTAATGTGATAAGGTGTTTATTGACCAATCGGTTCCAAATGTACAGGTTAGACGTGTCATCAAGGCAGGAACTCCCCCGCCCCAAACAACATTCAAGAGGAAAAATTCATGGATCGTCGTTCATTCATCGTTACAGCGACTGCTGCCGTTGCCGGCGCAGCGTTCACAACTCCCGCATTTGCCGGTTCCGACGTGCGCAAGGGCTCATTGTCCGGTCGCCAGGGTTACAATGTTTCCGGAAACGTCAAGGTCAAAAAAGTGGACGGAAAGACAAAAGTGGTGCTCGAAGACAACTATGTCTTTGACCCGGCAAAGAACCCGCCGGACATCAAGATCGGCTTCGGTAACGGCGAGAAGTACGCCAAAGGTTCAAAAATCCACGACAGGCTGACTGTCAAAAAGGGTTCTGCAACATTCGAGGTGCCTTCAAACATCGACACCGACAAATTCAGCGAACTTTACATCTATTGCGAAAAGTTCACCGTCATTCTCGCGGTTGCACCCCTTAAATAATTTCAGGAAAGCTTTTTATAACGTAAACCTTTTTATCCCCCCAAAAGACGAAACCCGCCGTATCTCCTTGCGGCGGGTTTTCTGTATCGGCTTACTGTTTTAGGGGTTGTAATGCAGCAGCGGATTTTGCCAGCCTGACAAGATTGATAAACTCTGCACGGTAGCCAAACTCATCCTCGCCCTTGCCTGAACGGGCAAGCGCGATCACATCATCATACCTGTAAGACCGGGTGTACTGTCCTCCGCGCAGGATTTGCCCGAATGCCGCAACACTCGCAGCAAAGCGGCTGTCTGTTGAAGCGGCATCAACACTTTGCACTTCATGACCAACGTCTATGGCTTGAGTGATCAGCGTACTCGTATCGCTGTCTGGCAGTTTGTAGCGGATTTTCATAAACCCGTATTCACTGGCATCGGCTGCAAATTCGACTCTGTTGTTGCCATAACGCAGATCATCAACCAGACGCGCATCAGAATTGGCAGGTGTCAGTTCATAAAGCGCGGTCACGGTATGTCCGGCACCGATATCACCGGCATCCACCTTGTCATTGTTGAAATCCTCACGTTTCAGCGCGCGCGTTTCATAACCGATCAGGCGATACTCGCTGACGAGTGCCGGATTGAACTCGACCTGCAGCTTTACATCCTTGGCGATAGTGAACAGCGTGGAGCCTGCTTCTTCCACCAGCACCTTGCGCGCTTCCGACAAGGTGTCGATGTAGGACGCATTGCCATTCCCGTTTTGTGCAAGTGCCTGCATCAGCTGGTCGTTGTAATTCCCCTGTCCGAACCCGAGAACGGAGAGCGTTACGCCTGTTTCGCGCTTGCGCTCAATATAGCTCTTGAGTTCTTCCGGGTTGGAAATGCCGACATTGAAGTCACCATCGGTTGCAAGAATGACCCGGTTCACGCCCTCCTGCTTGAAACTCGATTCAGCGAGTTTGTAGGCCTGACGGATACCTTCCGCTCCTGCGGTTGATCCGCCTGCGTGAAGGTTGTCCAGTGCAGCAAGAATTTTGTTTTTGTCCGCCGCCCTTGTCGGCTCCAGCACCGTGCCCGCACCACCCGCATAGGTAACGATGGAAACCGTGTCATCCGGTCTCAATGACGAAAGCAGCAACTTGAACGAGTTGCGCAAGAGAGGGAGCTTGTTCGGTGCATTCATGGAACCGGATGTATCGATCAGGAAAACCAGATTGGATGCAGGCGCTTCCGTCTTGGGCAATTCATACCCTTTGATGCCGATGGAAAGCAGTTTCGTGCCCGCGTTCCAAGGGGTCGGCATGATCGACACATTCGCCATGAACGGCGCGGCCTGATCCGTTGGAGCTTCGTAGCCGTAATCAAAATAGTTAATCAGTTCCTCAACCCGCACCGAATTCTTCTGCGGCAGTACATTGTTGTTGAGTGACGCGCGCATGAAGGAATAAGAAGCCGTGTCCACATCCACCGAGAAGGTGGAAACCGGCTCTTCTTTCACGACCTTGACAGGATTGGTCT
>JBCCYR010000118.1:0-7415 GCA_039189355.1 Pseudomonadota bacterium | reverse complement strand
TTCTCCTCAAGAAGTATTCCGGAGGAAACACGAAACTGCTGTATCCAGCTGGTGTTGAACGCACATTTGATTTTTCAAGTGCCTTTTTGGGCACGAAAATTGATGTTGAGATTGCTGAATTATATGAAATCAGAAATCTGATTCCTTCTGATCTGGAAGTCGAGAAAGCATTGGAGCAACTCGGCAAGGGGGCAATTTTTTTCTATTCTCACAATACTGCCAAACATGTTTGTAAAACTCTTTTTAAACATTCTTGCAGAGAGCGTGTTGAAGGTTTGTCGGCAATTGCAATTTCCTCAAAAACAGCCGAACCAGTGTTGAAGTATCCCTGGCAAGATGTGTATGTTGCGGATGAACCAACGGAACAGTCCATGGTCAGCAAACTGCACCAGGTTTCCCTTGCGTAATATGATGCTGATCAACATATAAACAGAACTCTCCGGCCAAAACATGCCGGGTATGATTGACAGGGTAGAGAGTATGGCATCCAGACCAAAATCCGGAAACACAAGGACGCGTCGGACTTCGGCAAGAAGCAGGAAACCGGCAACGATTGATCTGGAGGCAAAAGAAGTCACTTCAGAAGAGGCAAAACCTGAGTCTGTAAAGAAGGCAACTTCCGTTCCTGCTAGCAAGGCAACTGATGCCAAACAGGATACTGCAGAAAAGTCTCCACAACTTGGCCGTGCAGGGAGTGCTGCGAAGAAGGAGACTGCGGCTTCTGCAAAACCTGCCGAAGCCAGACCGAAACAGGATGAGTCAAAAAAAGCCGGCAGTGCGGAAACCGCAACAGCAAAAGCAGCGCCAACGCCCGAAAAAGCACCGGTCAAACCTGTGCCTGCTCAGACAAAACAGGGCAATGCATTCTTTCCGGCAATTGGTGGTGCTTTGGCTGCAGTGCTTGGGCTTGGCATTATCGGTCAGATTGATAGTGCAAAGAACATTCCCCTGATAGGGAGCCTTTACGGCGGTGGCGCTGAGGTTTCGACATCCGTTGATGCTGGACAGTTTGAGGCTTTGCAGCAAAGGGTTGCAGAACTTTCAAGTTCCGCAAGTTCAGGCACGACGGTTGATCTTGCGCCGGTCAACAACAGAATAGCGGAACTGGAAAGTCTGATGAATTCCATTTCATCTGCCACTTCCGATGGTTCCAGTGTTGTTGATGCTGCACTTGTTGCCCGGATTGAGGCAATTGAAACCGGAATTGCAGCGGTCAAGGAAGACTTGTCGGCCATTGGCCAGAATGTCACAAATCCCGGAGGCATAACGGCTTCTGATTTGGAAACAGCGGTCTCTGCAATCAACTCCCGGATTGATGGTGTTGAAAGCAGTGCAGGTGATGCTGAAATTTCAGAAAAGATTACCCAACTTGACGGTCAATTCAGTAAACTTTCAGGCAGTCTTGAAACCATTCAGGGAAGCGTTGCCGAAAATACCCAAATGGTGTCGGAACTTGTTTCCCAGTCTACAGATTTGAGAGATACGGTTGCATCGGTTCAGGCAAGCGAGAAAGTTGCGAAGTCCGTTGCTGTCAATGCGTTGGCAACAGCGCTTGATAATGACGACCCGCTCGCTTTGACAATAGCTTCAGTCGAAGCACTTGTCGGAGAGACCCCCGAAACACAGCGGCTGGCCGCTCTGGCAGCATCCGGAATACCGACAATCAAGCAATTGGTTTCTGATCTTGATGTCTTTACAGGCAATATTCAAAATCCTTCCGCGGTTTCTGGAGATGCAAGCCTTTCAGACAAGTTCTGGGCAAATGCACAAAGCCTTGTTACGTTCAGGTCAACCGGGCCTAGAGAGGGTGATGATCCACTTGCCATACTATCCCGTGTGAAAGCCGGAATCGGGAACGGTGATCTGGCTTCAGCAAAGACAGAATGGCTCAAACTCCCTGTTGATGTTCAAACAAAAGGTGAGGCGTGGGTGCAGAAACTGGATGCGCGAATTGAAGCTTATGCCTTGCAAAAGGAAATATCATCGAAACTGGCCCTGCAGGCCGGCTAACAGTCAAAGGGAACCCCGATGTTTAGAATTGTAACCTTCCTTCTGATTGTTCTGGCACTTGCCCTTCTCTTTGCATGGGTTGCGGATAATCCCGGAACCATTTTCATTCAATGGGAGTGGCTGGCTGTCAATCTGGGCCGCCACGGCGAAGAAGTGGGTGTTCCACTGACCCTTGCCGTTTCGCTGCTCGTTGGCCTTATTGCTGCGGTGATGTTCCTGACAGGCTTGCTGAAAGGCATTTTCGGAATGCCTTCCCTTCTGGCCAGGTTTTTTGACAATCGCCGCCGCGAGCGTGGATATCGCGCCCTGTCACGGGGTTTGATTGCCGCAAGTTCAGGTGATGTGGATACTGCACGCAGCCTCGCCAAGGAAAGTGGCAAGTTACTGAAAAACGAGCCGCTGGTTGCGCTTTTGGGAACGCAAACTGCCCTGCTTGAAGGAAAACGGGACGAAGCCCGGGCCAACTTCCAGACGATGCTTGAAGATGAAAATACCCGAATGGTTGCCTTGCGTGGATTGTTCCTCGAAGCTGAACGTCAGGGTGAAGCGGAAGCTGCACGGCACTATGCGGAAGAAGCCGCCAAGGATGCACCGGCTCTTCCATGGGCAGGTACTGCGAAACTCAGATATCAGGCCAGTGACGGGGACTGGGATTCAGCCATCAGCACACTGGAGGCAAACCGCTCTGCAGGACTTGTTGACCGCAATGTTGCCAAACGTCAACGTGCAGTGCTGCTGACAGCGAAGGCGATGACACAGGAACAGGCCAATCCGGAAGATGCCCGCAAGCTTGCCAAAGAAGCGCACAAACTTGCCAAGGATCTTGTGCCTGCTGCGACTTCCTATGCCCGTTCGGCCACAAGGCTCGGAGATATCCGGGGCGCTTCCAAGATATTGGAAGCGACTTGGAAACTTGGCCCGCATCCTGAAATTGCCGAGGCCTATTCGACTGTCAGGGCAGGCGACTCGGTTCAGGACCGCTTGAAACGGGCAAAACGGCTCGCAAGCCTCAAGACAAATCATCCTGAAGGTAATCTTGCTGTTGCGATCGCAGCCATTGATGCAAAAGAATGGGATACTGCGCGCAGCTCCCTTGAACCCGTTCTCACAACAAGACCCACCGAACGCGCCTGCCTGCTTATGGCGGATATTGAAGAAGGCCAGCATGGCGACAAGGGACGGATGCGTGACTGGTTGTCTCGTGCGGTTCGTGCACCTGCTGATGAAGCCTGGACTGCGGATGGCCACGTTTCGGAAGAGTGGTTGCCAATGTCTCCGGTTACGGGTGAAGTCGATGCCTTTGAATGGCGGATTCCGGTTGCCCAGCTGGGAGATGAAACGGCTCCCGTAATGACCCTTGAAGAGTTGAAAGCCGAAGCACAGCCGATAGAAGAGCCTGAAGTTATAGAAGACTCTGATGACGATGTGATCGAGGCTGAAACCGTTTCAGACGAAATTCAGGCAGAGCAGCCTGTTAACGAGAGTGACAAAGCAGAAGATGCTGAAGTCTCCACTGCAGATGTGACAGATGAACCTGAGTATACAGAAGCCAGGCAATCGGAGGCGGCGGATACCGCTGTTGAAACTGCGCCAGAACCTGAAGAACCGGTCGTCAAACCTGATGATGTGGAAGAGGCGACTGTAATCAGTGCAGAATCTGCAAATGACAATATCGCTTCGGGTACTGCTGGTGCTGAAGTGTCCGAAACCGTTGATAAAGCCGCGGAAGCAACAGTTGAACAACCGGCAGCCAATGGTGTTGAAGCAATGAATGACCTGCCAGAAGAGGGCTTTGAAAATCAGGTCAAGTTTCCGCTTGAGCGTCGGCCGGACGATCCTGGTGTGCATCCGGACAAGGAACCTCCCAAAAAGAACTTCAAGCTTTTCTAGTTTTTTGAAACCTGTCTGATGCGGCATTTGTAACGCCTGACTTGGCAATCAGTCCGAAAAACCATATCTGACATCCAACTGAAACCCGGGGCAAAAAATCTCATGCCAGAAGTTACGCGTGAACAGGTTCTTGAACGTTTGGGAAAAGTCAAAGGACCGGATCTTGAAGGCGACATTGTTTCTCTCGGGCTGGTTGAGAACGTTTTGGTAACCGACGGGAAGGCGATTTTCTCCATCAAGGTTCCGGCAGAACGCGCTGAAGAACTCGAACCGCTGCGGGTCGCAGCCGAGAAGGCTGTTTCCGGGTTGGACGGGATTGAAAAGGTCACAGCAGTCCTGACTGCGGAACGCAGGCCGGGTTCAGCCCCGGTGCGTCCTGCGTCAAGTCCTGCTCAGGCTGGTAGCGTTCCACCGCCAATGCAGGCGCAGGCCCGGGGAGGAGCAAATCCTGCAACCACGCAAAAAGCTGGCGTGCCAGGCATCAAGTCGATTATCGCAGTTGCATCAGGCAAGGGCGGGGTTGGCAAGTCAACGACTTCTGTCAACCTGGCGCTGGGGCTTGCATCAAAGGGATTGTCGGTCGGCATCCTTGACGCAGACATTTACGGACCGTCCATGCCACGAATGCTTGGCATTACAGGCAGGCCCTCTGCCCAGGGAAAAATTCTGTCTCCGCTTGAAGGTTTCGGTCTAAAAGTTATGTCGATGGGTTTTCTTGTGGAAGAGGAAACACCCATGATCTGGCGCGGACCAATGGTGATATCCGCGATAACGCAGATGTTGCGCGAAGTTGCTTGGGGTGACCTCGACATTCTTGTTGTCGACATGCCGCCTGGCACTGGTGATGCGCAGCTTACAATGGCACAGCAGGTGCCGCTTGCCGGCGCGGTAATTGTTTCAACACCGCAAGACATCGCGTTGATTGATGCACGCAAGGGCCTCAACATGTTTCGCAAGGTCGAAGTGCCTATTCTCGGTATTATTGAAAACATGAGCTTTTTTGTCTGCCCCAGTTGTGGCGAACGGTCGGACATCTTCGGACATGGTGGCGCAAAAGAGGAGGCAGAAAGGCTTGGTGTGCCATTTTTGGGGGAAGTGCCGCTCCACATGGACATCAGGATGAATTCTGACGGCGGCACGCCGATCACGGTTAGTTCACCCGATAGTCCACATGCTGAAATATACAAGAATATTGCTGGTGAAGTGGCCTCAAGACTTGAGAAAGAACAAGCTCTTGCACCTTCTGCCGGGCCAGAAATTGTATTTGAATAATTTAAACCAGACTTTTAAATTCAACTTTTCTTTTAAAAACAATAACTTGCGCTATTTCTGTTTTTGGTATTAACTAAAAACTAGGAGGTGTGGTTTGCAGGCTGAAGCCACAATATTGGCCATAAGTGCCGAAGAAAAAATGCGAGCGGACCTTTATTCACTGCTCGGTAAAATTCTTTTTTTTGCTCCTACACAGAAAACAATTGAAGCTTTGAAGGGCCTGTCCGGGGATGAAACGGAAATAGGCGAAGCATTCAATACGCTTGCCAAAATGGCCGAAAAGTCTTCGTTGCAGGACATCAAGGATGAATTCAGCGGTCTGTTTGTCGGAATGGGGCGCGGGGAATTGCTGCCCTACGGTTCATATTACCTTACCGGGTTTTTGAATGAAAAACCGCTGGCCAAACTCAGAAACTCAATGAGTGCGCTCGGTATTGGGCGCGAAGAATCAGTTAAGGAGCCGGAGGACCATATCGGGCGGCTTTTCGAAATGATGGCGGGGCTGATTGCCGGGCAGTACGGGCAGCCAGCGGAATTATCAACCCAACGGGATTTCTTTTCCGCCCACATCGAACCGTGGGCAGGACACTTTTTTGCTGATTTGGAAGCAGCGAAACTGAGCAGGTTTTATCAACCGGTCGGAACCATTGGCCGGTTGTTTACAGAGATTGAAACAAGTGCCTTTTCTATGAAGTAGGCAGTTTTGATACCAGATACGGGCATCTGTCACCGTATCAGACCCTGAAAGTCTCCATAAGCTTAATGGGTGTGGACTGGCAGAGAATTGGAGGAAGCATGGCTAAAAACCGTGAAGAAAAAATCGCTGAAGATCGGCGCGACTTTTTGAAGATGGCAAGTCTTGGAACTGTGGCGGGTGGTGCGGTAATCGCAACTGCCGGAACAGTGCAGGCTGAGCTCCTAGAGGAAGACAAGGGTTCTGGCTACCGGGAGACCGGACACGTCAAGACTTACTACGAACTGGCCAAATTCTAGGCCTGTTTAATTGGCAGCCCTGCGCTGCACTACTGTCCGCAAGTTATGCGTTTATGCGGATAAAAGTTTAAATCGCTCTTTTAACGAAAGAGTAAATTGGAGGAAACGAAATGCTCAGGAAGAAGGTAGGTGGGGTTGCGAATGGCCCCCGTCTGTCATCAACCCTCGCTAATATTTCGGGTGCTGCGGTTAACCGGCGTGATTTTCTGAAACGCTCCGGTCTCGCAGTAGGCGGCCTTGCAGCCGCTGGTGCTCTCACGGCAGGTACGACCAAAAAGGCTCATGCTGCTGGTGAGGCGACAGGCAAAGTTGAAACAATCAAATCCGTATGTACACACTGCTCGGTCGGTTGCACGGTTCTCGCAGAAGTGGCAGACGGCGTCTGGATCGGTCAGGAGCCGGCCTTTGACTCGCCGTTCAACCTTGGCGCCCATTGCGCAAAAGGTGCTGCTGTCCGCGAACATGCTCATGGTGAGCGTCGCCTGAAATATCCGATGAAGCTTGTAGGTGGCAAATGGGAACGCCTCTCCTGGGATGATGCCATCAATGAAGTTGGCGATGCTATGCTGAAAATCCGTGACGAGTCCGGACCGGATTCTGTCTATTGGCTTGGCTCAGCGAAGCACAATAATGAGCAGGCTTATCTGGTTCGCAAGTTTGCCGCCTATTGGGGCACAAACAATGTGGATCACCAGGCGCGTATCTGTCATTCAACCACGGTTGCCGGTGTTGCGAATACCTGGGGCTATGGTGCGATGACCAATTCGTACAATGACATCCACAATTCACGTGCGATTTTTATTATCGGTGGCAACCCTGCCGAAGCGCATCCGGTTTCACTGCTTCATGTGTTGCGTGCAAAAGAGCAGAACAATGCTCCGCTGATCGTTTGTGATCCGCGCTTTACACGTACAGCTGCACATGCAGACGAATATGTGCGGTTCCGTCCCGGTACGGACGTTGCCCTTATCTGGGGTATCATGTGGCATATCTTCGAGAATGGCTGGGAAGACAAGGAATTCGTTCGCCAGCGCGTCTGGGGGATGGATCAGATTCAGGCTGAAGTTGCCAACTGGACACCGGAGGAAGTTGAAAATGTAACTGGAGTCCCCGGTTCCCAGCTTCGCCGGGTCGCCCGTACCATGGCCCAGAACCGTCCCGGTACGGTGATCTGGTGCATGGGTGGTACACAACATACCAACGGCAACAACAACACCCGAGCTTACTGTGCGCTGCAACTTGTTCTCGGC
>JBCCYR010000117.1:0-7468 GCA_039189355.1 Pseudomonadota bacterium | reverse complement strand
CACCAAGCTCTATCGCGCTCGACCGTCAGCGGTGCCATACGGTTGATGATCCGGTAGCGGTAACTGCGTTTGATAGCGGAAAACCGCGCATCAAACTCGTCCGGCACAATTGAAACTTCAAGCGCCGTTACAGGATGACCCTTGTATTTGAGTAAGCCGTTGGTCGCTTCCTGCACCTTTTGCGGTGTCCATTCTTTCGTCAGATCCACATGCACGACCTGACCCAGTGCATGGACACCCGTGTCTGTGCGCCCGGCAGCAAAGGCGGTCACCTTTTCCTGTGTAAATTCCTCAATGGCTTCTTCAAGCACCTGCTGGATGGAAATGAACTTTTCCTGCCGTTGCCAGCCATAAAACGGCGTGCCGTCATACTCGATATCAAGCCGGTACCGTGGCATCAGGAAACAGCCTTAATCTTGTTGCCACGAAGGAACTCTTCTGCGTCCTGTATCTGCTTGCCGGCTCTTTGAAGCCTTACAAGCTGAACGGCCCCCTCTTCGCAGGCGACTACCAGATCACCGTTCAGTATTTCCCCGGGATTGCCTTTGCCGTCTGCAAACCGGCTCGCCAGAATTTTCACCCGTTGCGGCTTGCCGCCAATCTCCATCTCGCACCACGCACCGGGAAACGGTGACAGCCCGCGAATGTGATTGTGGACTCCAGGCGCAGGCTTTGCCCAGTCTATGCGAGTCTCTTCTTTTGAAATCTTGTGCGCATAGGTAACGCCCTCTTCCGGTTGCGGCGCCAGATCAAGGCTACCGCGTTCCAAAGCTCCCATCGCCCGTATCATGAGATCAGCGGTCAGTGCAGAAAGCTGGTCGTGCAGTTCACCAGCAGTCATGTTTTCGGCAATGGCCATACGCTCGCCCAAAGCAACCGGCCCTGTATCCAGACCCACATCCATCTTCATGATGTTGACCCCGGTTTCAGCATCGCCCGTCATGATGGCACGCTGAATGGGTGCAGCACCGCGCCATCGGGGCAGCAGTGATGCATGACCATTGTAGCAACCGAATTCGGGTGCATTCAGAACCGCCTCCGGCAGCAACAAACCATAGGCAATCACAATCGCCACATCGGCTCCATGCGCCGCAAAAATCTGTTGTTCTTCCAAACCCTTTAAACTTTCCGGTGTGAAAACCGGAATACCAAACTGTTCTGCCTTTTCATGAACAGGACTTTTCTTCAGTTCCAGTCCTCGCCGCCCTGCCGGTCTTGGCGGCTGGGTATAACAGGCAACAACCTCATGGCCATGCCCGACCAATTCAATCAACGAAGGAACGGAAAAATCCGGCGTACCCATGAAAACAATGCGAAGCGGCATCAAACAGCCCTACCCGATCATCCGTTTTTCGGGCATTTGGCCGGACTGTTTCGCAATCTTTGTGAACTTCTTGATCACCATGTCCCGTTTCAGCTTGGACATCAGATCAATAAACAGCTTGCCGTTCAAGTGATCAATCTCGTGCTGCAAACAAGTGGACAAAAGCCCTTCCGCTTCCAGAATCTGTTCCTTGCCATCACGGTCAATATACTTGACCGTACATCCTGCGGGACGTTCAACTTCAGCGAAATAGTCCGGTATTGAAAGGCATCCTTCCTCGTAGGTTGATGGCGCATCAGAAAACGCAACGATCTCCGGATTGATCATGAAAATCGGGCTGCGTTTTTCCTCTTCAAGATCTTCCTCCCGGTTAATCTCCTCACCATCCTCTTCCCGCTTGGATCGCTCACTGCAATCAACAACAAGTGCGCGAACAGGCTCTGCAACCTGAATTGCAGCCAGACCAATCCCGGGCGCGTCATACATCGTCTCTGCAAGATCATCGAGAAACTTGAGCAGAGTTTCATCCACCCGTTCTATGGGCTTGGAAATATCCCGCAGTCTTGCATCCGGTATTTTGATTATTTCGCGTATTGCCATGTGGCTGACATAGGAAATCCGCGTTGACGGGTCAAACAAAATTCAAATTCACTGGATATTCATGTTTTGTTCTTTTTCTTGTGATCTGAATCGTGTAGGATTTGACAATGACTGATGCGGCACAATTGAATGATTTTCTGAACCTCCCTGTTCTCCAGATCGGACAGAACAGTTTCACGCTTGGCAACATCCTGTTGGCAGCAGTGGTAGTGCTGTGTGCACTAATCGTGACCTGGTTTGTTGTTTCACTGAAAAACGCCAGACAACGCGCCATAACCGAAGCCGCAGCACTGGAGCGGGCACGGGAAGCGGAAGCACGAATGGCGGAGCTGGTCGCGAGCCAGAACGAACTCACCGGACGCATGCAAACCATGAGCGAGATTTTCTCTACCAGACAAGGCGACATGATGCGTGCCGTGAACGAACGGCTTGAAAACATGTCCGGGCGCATTGGTCAGTCAATCACGGAGACTACAAAGAATACCCAGGAAAGCCTTGCCAAACTGCAGGAGCGTCTGGCGGTGATTGATACAGCCCAGAACAACATTACCAGCCTTGCAGGTCAGGTGGTCGAACTACAGAACATTCTCTCGAACAAGCAGACTCGCGGTGCCTTTGGTGAAGGCCGGATGCAGCAGATTGTTCAGGACGGCCTGCCAATGGGCAGCTACGAGTTTCAGGCAACACTCTCCAATCAGGCGCGCCCCGATTGCCTGATCCACATGCCGAACGATACGCCTGCACTGGTGATTGACGCAAAGTTTCCACTGGAAGCCTGGCACCTGATCCGGCAAGCAGAAACACCTGAACAGTCAAAAATTGCAGCCCAAGCCTTCCGCCGCGATGTGGAAGTGCACCTGAAGGCGATTTCGGAAAAATACCTGATCAAGGGAGAAACTCAGGATACAGCCTTCATGTTTGTGCCTTCTGAGTCCATTTTTGCCGAGATTCACGAGAACTTCGAAGGTCTGGTACAAAAGGCCCACCGCGCACGCGTGGTGATCGTATCCCCTTCCCTTCTGATGCTCTCAATACAGGTCATCCAGTCAGTCCTGAAAGATACCCGCATGCGTGAACAGGCTCATCTGATACAGGGTGAAGTTATTCGCCTGATGGAGGATGTCGGCAGGCTTGATGAACGTGTGCGCAAACTTGCCGGTCATTTTGGCCAGGCACAGAAAGATGTCGACCTGATTTTGACTTCCGCAGAAAAGGTGACAAAGCGCGGTAACAAGATTGCCGATCTGGAGTTTGAAGAACCCCAGACCGGCAATGTTGAGGACACCCCACGGCTTAAAGCAGTGGAATAACCATCGGTTTAAAGCCGGATTATTTCGAAGACTTCTTCTTGAAGAAATTCACCTTGAAGGCTTTGACCTTGGGCTTGCTGATAGAGCCAAGCCGCCTTACAGCCTGAACGCTTCCAACACGGTAATTGGAAACCTTCACCTGGTTCGACTGGTTGCCACCAAGCAATTGCACCTTGCCATTTTTCTGGCCGGCGTAAAAACCGACATGATGGCCATAGCTTGTGCGGATCACAACCACATCGCCTTTGCGGGCATTCTTGAGAGAAACACCCTTGCCGGCTTTCTTCCAGGTTGCAGCGCGCAAGTGGCCTTGCGGCACAGATATGCCTGCCTTGCTGACGACTGCACCGACAAATGCGCCACACCATGGCGTACGACGCGGATTAACGCCGAGGGTTTTCGAAAGCTTTCCGGTATGCTTGCGTTCATGCAAACCGACATACCGTTTTGCAATGGAATAGGCCCCGGCTTCTGCTTTGCTCATTTCTCCGGCCTGAATGCCGGATACCCCGATTATGAATGCTCCTAGTAGGATTTTGCGCGACAGAACACGCATTCCGTTTGACACGAAATTGCTCAATTGAGTTTTCCTTTTATTGTGGGAGAAGCACCCTAAACCTGCTGAAGCCGGAACCATTCCAGCCTTTCGCCCGCAAGTGACTCACTGCTTCGATGGCCGCCCTTAAAGGCCTGAAAACGGGCGTGAATGTGTTCGCGAGAACACTCTATGTTACAATTGTAAAAACCCGTGAATTACGTAAACGTAATGTTAATTTACTCGATATTTCAAGTTCTTGCGGGGCTCAAAAATCACCGACACTGTAAATGCCGGGTTAGGCCTGCGGCGGGACAAGCACAAAATTACCAATGTGGTTCTTCTTGAGAAACTCCTGCTGTGCAGTTGCAATCTCGCTTAATGGAAAAACCTTTGCGACAAGCGGACGAATTTCACCCTTCTCAATATACGAAACAAGATTTGGAAACACCGGCTCATCCCATGCGGTGCATCCGATAAGAGATATGTCTTTAAGATACATGTCCCGCATGTCGAGATCGACGATCGGACCTGCAATGGCACCTGATGACGTATATCGCCCGCCCCGCTTCAGGATTTTCAGCATCGCCGGAAAGCCCGGGCCTGCGACATTGTCAACAATCACATCAACTGCTTCGGCTCCAAGTTCAGTTACCAGATCGGAATTCCGGTCAATAACATGATCAGCACCAAGCGCCCGCACGCCATCAAGCTTTGAAGCGCCTGCAATTGCTGTCACCGTTGCTCCACGGCGTTTGGCCAGTTGCACTGCAGCTGACCCTACACCGCCTGAAGCTCCGGCAATCAGCACATGATCCGCTGCCTTGACATTACAGCGATGCAACATGTTCTCGGCAGTTCCGTAGGCACAGGGAATGGTCGCCAGCTCTTCGTCTGTCCAGTCACAATCAACCGGAAAAACCTCGCTGGCAGGCACTTTCACATATTGCGCAAAGGCCCCGTCAAAATCAGACGCCATCCAGATATTGTCCATCGTGTCATAACCGTTTGGACGCATGCAGGCGCGCACCAGCACTCTTTTTCCCAACAGGTTTTCATTGTCAGTAACCATTTCCACCACACCGCAACAATCCGTGCCCTGGATAAACGGAAACGGCGTCGCCTCATTCCATCCGCCATCGACCTTTTGCTCAGCAGTCTCTTCCTGAACGTCAGACGTGGAACTGGTGCTGTCAGTTACGCTGGATGAATACCAGCCAAGGCGGGTATTGATTTCAGTGTTGTTCACTCCGGCAGCAAGAACCTTGAGAAGTACTTCGCCAGCACCGGGCACCGGTATCGGAACTTGCTTGTATTCGAGTTTGTCGTAGCCACCGTTGCCTGTGGTTACAACAGCAAACATGGTTTTGTCACTGCCGGTGATATCAAAACGGTCCAAACCAGCCTCCCAGGCTTTTGAAAATGCCAAGCCGGACTGGACCTTATCAGTTAGGTGCGCGGCTTCAAGTTCTCAGGATCATAAAGCGGTTCATAGCCAACACCGGCGACTTCAACAGGATAGATTTCACCCATGTAATCGACTGTGAATGTATTGCCTTTCGCTGCCAGATCATGTGGCAGATAGCCGAGCGCAATATTCTTTCCGATAGTCGGACCATAGGCAATCGAGGTGGTGTAGGAGCGGCGCCCCAATTCATCAACGATCGTCTTGCCGGTCTCCTTGTCCATGATCGGGAGCGTACCGACCGGGAACCGTGCCACCCCTTCGCTGTCGACATTCTCGGTCATTACAAACGTACACAACATGGCCGGCTGATGGTCCCGGGCTTTATACTCAAGATGCGCTTGCTTGCCGACAAAATCCGCTTCCTTGACCTTGGGGCGGGCAAGGTCCGCTTCAAAGAGATTGTATTCGGTGAGAAGGTCCGCATTTTGCAGGCGAAGCGATTTCTCCATGCGGCGGGTATTGGCATATGTCTCTACCCCGAATGGCATAACGTCATGCTCGCGGATCGCATCCCATACGGCTAGACCATCATCGTATTTCATGTGCAGTTCCCAGCCCTGTTCACCCACATAGGAAATGCGGAAGGCGGCAACTTTCTTTCCGACAATCTCAATCGTCTTGATGGATGCAAACGGGAAGTTTTCGTGAGTCAGTTCATCAGGATCAGCGACAATTTTCTGCAAGGTCTCGCGGGCATTCGGCCCCCAAAGACCAATTGTGGTGAAATCCTCTGAAACATCGGCAATCTCGACATCGTAACCGTGATCTTCTGCCATGCGCTTCATGTAGATATAATCGCGATTACCGGCATCCGCACCGTCTACAAAACGGAAACGGTCTTCCATGCGGAAAACGGTAAAGTCGGCTCTCACCATGCCTTTCTCGTCCAGAAAGTGGGTGTAGATGCCCTTGCCTACCTGATTGTCACCACCAACCTTGGCTGCGCACAGGTATTCCATGAAGGCAACATGATCGGGACCAGTAACGTCATACATTGCAAAGTGTGACAGGTTCACCATGCCGACATTGTTGCTCATTTCCAAATGCTCGGCATTGGAAACGCGCCAGAAATGACGGTTGTCCCATTCGCTTTCACGCACCGGGACCTGATTAGCGTATTTTGCTAGCAGGTGTTCATTGGACGCATAGCCATGCGCGCGCTCCCAACCGCCAAGCTCCATAAAGTAGCCACCGAGTTCAACTTCACGCTCATAAAATGGCGAGCGGCGAACACCCCTGCCCCCGGCAAAAGGTTCGCGCGGATGAACAGCAGGCGTATAGATTTTCTGGGCGGTTTCTGTTGTCCGTTCGTGGATGAACTGTTCTTCCGTCTGGAACGGATAGAACCGTGCGTAATCAATCGGATTGTGATCGATTTCGGTACGCCCGTCTGTCATCCAGTCAACGAGCAGTTTCGCCATGCCCGGCGCATCTTTTACCCAGATGGCAACCCCATACCAGAGGCCACGCACTTTCTGGGATTCACCAATCGACGGACCGCCGTCGGTTGTGACCTGCAGCAGACCGTTGAAAGAGTAAGCTTCATTGTATCCGATCTCACCAAGTATCGGAGTGAGCTCCATGGCCCGTTCCAGCGGCTCCATGATCTGTTCCATTTCCAGATCACGCTGGGATGGCGAAAGGCGTGCTTCTGCCTTGGAAAGAATATCTCTCGGATGACATAGACGCGGGTTATCCGTCTCGTAATATCCCCACTCAATCTGTCCACCTTCTGGCGTTTTCGGGTCACCGGTATCGCGCATGTAGGCTGAATTGCCCTGATCGCGCAGCAACGGGAAACCGATGTCCTTACCGGTTCCTTCAAACTCATTATAGGGGCCGAAGAATGTCAGTGGATGGTCAACCGGCATGACGGGCAGGTCTTCGCCAACCATTTCCGCCATCAGGCGACCCCAAAGTCCTGTGGTGATGATCACATAATCAGCTTCAATCGTACCACGATGGGTCTCAACACCCTTGATGCGGCCGTCTTCAACAATCAGGTTCGTCGCAGGCGTATTCGGAAAGCTTTGCAACTTGCCGGTTGCCACGGCATTGTCGACCAGAATACCCGCAACAGTCTGCGAGCGCGGCGTAACGAGACCTGCGTCCGGATCCCACATCGCAGACTGTTGCGGGTATTCTGGTCGACAATGCCGTGGCAACCGGCAAGTTGCAAAGCTTTCCGAATACGCCTGGCCTTGCGCCATGGGACAGGTGACATCTCTTTT